>JAIYDY010000068.1 GCA_027487245.1 Hyphomicrobiales bacterium | reverse complement strand
GGCTTGACCGGACGGGGCTGCTCTATGACCTGACAACCGCAATCGGCAAGCTCAACCTCAACATCACGTCTGCGCACATCGCGACATTCGGCGAGAAGGCGGTCGACGTGTTCTATGTCACCGATCTGACCAATGCCAAGGTGGCGACACCGCAGCGGCAGGCCACGATCCGGCGCGCGCTGCTCGAGGTGTTCTCCGCAGATGCAGTGACGGGCGAGGCTGACGCGCGCGTGGCCGCCCGCGCTTGATTTTCGCGGCTCCAGCCACGATATCCCGATCAACCCTTTCCGAATGCACGGTGATTCCTGTGTTGGACCACCGGGGCAGGCTGCCAGAAGCGTGCAAGCGGCTTTTCGGCCAAGCCCGCCCCAGACGATGACAATCGGTCGTGTTTCCTGCTGTCAGATGGTGCCATCTGGAAGCAGCGCGATCCAGACATGAATGGTGCCGAGATGAACGATCCGATGGCGAACAAGCCTGCAGCCGAGCCCGATGCTCAACACGCCTCCGGCTCTGCCCAGATCGGTGAGCAGCCGCATGATTCGGCCGGTGCAGACCCCGTGGCGCTGCTCGAAGCCGAGAAGCTCGAACTGAAGGACAAGCTGCTGCGCACGCTGGCCGACATGGAGAACCTGCGCCGGCGCACCGAGCGCGAGGTGCAGGATGCCAAGGCCTATGCGGTAACAGGTTTCGCCCGCGATCTGCTGGGCGTGGCCGACAATCTGCGCCGCGCGCTCGAAAGCCTCGGCGCAACCGGGCAGGACGGGCTCGATGCCACGACCAAGCTCATGGTCGAGGGCGTGGAACTGACCGAGCGCGAGCTGGTCAAGACACTCGACAAGCATGGCGTGAAGAAACTCGATCCGCTCGGACAGAAGTTCGACCCGAACATGCATCAGGCGATGTTCGAAGCACCGGACCCGACCCATCCCAAGGGGCATGTCGTGGCTGTTGTGCAAACCGGCTATGCCATCAGTGGCCGTGTGCTGCGCCCGGCTCTCGTCGGCGTCTCGTCCGGGGCGGCCAAGGCCTCGCCCGCGCCCGATGAGCAGCCGGTAACGTGAGCCAGCCCGCATCAAGCCTACCTGTAGATACCGCAGGAGCGAGCACCCGGAAAGCGCATGCGGGCGGCTGCCTGTGCGGCAACATCCGGTTCGAGGCAAAAGCGCCAGCGCTCAAGCCCCACACCTGTTCGTGCCGGATGTGCCAGCGCCATACGGGCGGTCTGACTGTCGCCTGGGTGGAGTTCGCGCGCGAGGACGTCACATGGACCGGGCCGGGCGGGGCGCCTGCGCTGTGGCGTTCGTCGGACTTTTCCAGCCGGGCGTTCTGCAGCATCTGCGGCAGTTCGCTTGGCGCTGTTGATGATGATCCGGTGATCGCTTTGCTGGTCGGCGTCTTCGATGCGCCCCAGCGCAAGGACCTGATTCCGGCCTATCATTCCTATCGCACACCACGGCCGAAATGGTGGTGCGTCGAGATCAAGGACGCAGGTCCAGGCCGCAATCCGTGACTGGCTTTCGCCATTGGGCGCGGGTAGCTTTCGCTACAACGACACAGGAGCGCGGCAACCATGCTCTCGACTGACAGCGACATCCTCACAACGGCCGAGGCCTGGGTCCGCGAAGGACGCGGCGTCGCCCTGGCGACCGTGACCGAAACCTGGGGCTCGGCACCGCGACCTGTCGGCTCGCATCTGGTGATCGATGCCGAAGGCAACTTCCTGGGCTCCGTCTCGGGAGGGTGTGTGGAGGGCGCCGTGGTCAGCGAAGCCATTGACGTGATCGGCGATGGCAAACTGCGCATGCTCGAATTCGGCGTGGCAGATGAGACAGCATGGCAGGTCGGCCTGTCATGCGGCGGCCGCATCCGGGTTCTGGTCGAGAGGGTGTCGTGAAGCTCACCCTGCTCAGTGCGCTGAATACCGAACGCGCCGCGCGCCGTGCCTGCGTGCTGGTCACTGAACTGGACAGCGGGGCGCAAAGGCTGGTGCTGGAGAACGACATGCTGCGCGAGCCGCTGGTGTCTGATCCGCTCTGGCCGGTCCTGCGGGAGAGCTTCCGGAGCGGCAAGAGCGGCACGGTCGAGCAGGATGGCAAGGCCCTGTTCCTGAACGTGCAGGTGCCGCCGGTGAAGCTGGTGGTGACGGGAGCCGTCCATATCAGTCAGGCGCTGGTGCCGATGGCGCGCGAGTTGTCGCTTGATCTCGTGGTGATCGATCCGCGCACCGCGTTCGCCTCGCCCGAGCGCTTTCCGGGCGTTCGGTTGATCGCCGAATGGCCTGATGCTGCGCTGGAGCAGGTGCCGCTCGACCACTACACCGCCTTTGTCGCCCTCACGCACGATCCCAAGATCGATGATCCCGCGCTGGAAGCGGCGCTAAGGTCCGAATGCTTTTATGTAGGGGCCCTTGGCTCACGCAAGACCCATGCCCGGCGCATCGAGCGCTTGCAAGCCGCTGGCTTCGGTGCCGATGACATCACGCGCATCCGGGCCCCGATCGGGCTCAACATCGGCGCAGTCAGTCCGGCGGAAATCGCGCTGTCCATCGTCGGCGAGATCGTGTCGGTGATGCGGGCCGAGAGGGTTGCGGCGAAGGCCGCTCCGGTCTCTTGAGGTTCGGCGCAGTCCCGGTGGATGAGGCGCTGGGCGGTGTCGTGGCGCACACGTTGCGGAACGGCGATCTGGTCCTCAAAAAGGGCACGATCGTCACGGCAGCCCAAGTCGAGCAACTGAGGGCCGCCAGTGTGGCCAAGATTATGGTTGCCTTTGTCGATGACGGAGACCTTGGCGAGGATGAGGCAGCGCTTCGGCTGGCGCGCTCCCTGGCAGGGCCGGGCACCGAGATCGAGCTGCCCTTCACCGGGCGATCGAACCTTTTCAGTCAGCACAGCGGCCTTCTGATCGTTGATGCCGCCGCCATCAATGCCGCCAACATGGTGGACGAGGCCATCACCATCGCGACGCTAGCTCCGATGAAAAAAGTCGGCGTCGGCGAGATGATAGCGACCGTGAAGATCATTCCCTTCGCCGTGGATGCGGCCGACGTTGCGAAAGCGTCCGAGTTGGCGAAAGCGGCCGTGCGCGTCGCCCCTTTTTCGGAACGGCGCGTCGCGGTGATTTCAACCACGCTGCCGGGCCTCAAGCCCAGCGTCATCGACAAGACCCTTGCTGTGCTGGATGACCGCCTGCAGGGCCTGGCGTTTTGCAGCGCCTTCATCGATGCGCGTGTTCCCCATGAGACAACGGCGCTGGTCGAAGCGCTGGAACAGGCGGCGGCTGCCGCTGCCGAGATCATCATCGTGTTCGGAGCCTCAGCCATCACCGACAGGCGCGATGTGATCCCGTCAGCCTTGGTGGCGGCGGGCGGGCGCATCGAGCATCTTGGCATGCCGGTCGACCCCGGCAACCTGCTGCTGCTTGGCGCGTTGCGCGGCGCATATGTCATCGGCGCGCCGGGTTGCGCCAGAAGCCCGCGCGAGAACGGCTTTGACTGGGTCTTGCAGCGGCTTTTTGCCGGACTGCCCGTTGGGCGCTCCGAGATCCAGCGCATGGGAACCGGCGGCTTGCTGATGGAGATCTTCTCGCGCCCGCAGCCGCGCTCGCAGGCGGAGCACGCCAATCATCCGCAGGTGGCCGCCGTCGTTCTGGCAGCTGGCCGTTCGAGCCGCATGGGCTCCAACAAGCTGCTCGAGGACATGCACGGCAAGCCGGTGGTCCGGCACGTCGTGGAGGCTGCACTGGCATCGAGGGCGGGGCCGGTGTTCGTGGTCACGGGCCATCATGCATCAGACGTCTCCGTAGCCCTGGCAGGACTTGATGTGACGTTCGTCCACAATCCCCGCTTCGCCGATGGCATGGCGACCTCGCTGCAGGTCGGCGTCGATGCGGTTCCAGAGAGCAGCGCGGCTGCGCTTGTCATGCTTGGCGACATGCCGCTGGTCTCGCCGGCGGTGATCAATCGCCTGGTGGACAATCTCGCAGGAAGCGTCTCCGCACGCGCTGTCGTGCCTGTTGCCGACGGGCGACGGGCCAACCCGGTCGTGATTGCGCGCAGCCTGTTTGGTGCTGTGGCGAATCTGTCCGGTGACGTTGGCGCCCGAAAGCTGCTTGATCAGGCCGGAGATGATGTGATCGAGGTGATGGTGACCGACGAAGGTGTCCTGATCGATGTCGACACGCCCGAGGCCCTGGCCAAGGCGCGGCGGCTGAAAGAACAGTGAGCTTCACGCCGCCTTGGCGAAACGACCGCCGTCCGCCAGCATGGCGTCGATGCGGTCGGCGGTGACGGGCCGCGAGAACAGGTAGCCTTGCAGTTCGTGGCAGCCGACAGCCTGGAGAAAGCGGTGCTGCTCTTCGGTCTCGATCCCTTCGGCGCAGACGATGAGCCCGAGCGCGCGGCCCAGATGCACGACAGAATGCACCAGGATGGCCGATTCACCGGTGGTTTCCATCGATTCAAGGAATGATCGGTCAATCTTGATCTTGTCGAACGAGAAACGGCGCAGGTAGATCAGCGATGAATAGCCGGTCCCGAAATCATCCAGCGCCAGACTGATGCCATGCTGGCGCAGCTGGGAGATCGCTTCTTCGGCGTTCTCCTCATCCTCGACGATCATGCCTTCGGTCAGTTCCAGCTCCAGCCGGTTAAGATCGAAGCCGGCCTGGTTGACGCACGCCACGAGATCACGCGCGAAGTTCGGCTGTTTGAACTGGGCTGCAGAGACGTTGACGGCCACGCGCAGCCCTTCCCAGCGCTTGCCATCCTCGCAGGCGCGGCGCAGCACCCAGTTGCTCAGCGGCACGATCAGCCCGCGCTGTTCGGCAAGCGCGATGAATTCGAGCGGCGGGATCAGCCCACGGACCGGGTGCCGCCAGCGCACCAGCGCCTCAACGCCGAGGATCCTGAGGCCGTCTGCGGATACCTGCGGCTGGTAATGGAGTTCAAGCTGGTCGTTGGCGATCGCATCGCGCAATTCCTCCTCGACCAGTTGCTTCATCTTCATGTTGGCATCGATGCTCTGCTCGAAGAAGCGATGCCGGTTGCGTCCGTCATTCTTGGCCTCATAAAGCGCGCTGTCGGCGAGCTTCATCAGGGCTTCCATGTCCGCGTCCTCGTGGGGCGCCAGCACGATCCCGATCGAGCAACCGATGCTGATCTCTGCACCGCCAATCTGGATCGGCTGGTTCAGCACCTCGCGCAGGCGGGTTGCCAGAGCCGCCGCCTCGTGGCTGGTTTCGGTGGCGATCTGGACGACGCCGAACTCATCGCCGCCAAGGCGCGCCACGATGTCTGCCCCGCGTACAGTGTCCGAAATGCGCCGTGCAGCCTCACGGATGACCTCGTCGCCGGCCTGATGGCCGAGTGTGTCGTTGACCTCCTTGAAGCGGTCGAGGTCGATCATGTGCAGGGCAAAGCCGCCATGGCTGCGTTTGCTGCGCTTGATCTCCTCCGCGAGGCGCTGGCTGAAGCTGAGGCGGTTGAGCAGGCCGGAGAGGTGATCGTTGCTGGCGAGGCGATTGGCCTTCTCCTCCTCGCGCGACATTTCCGCGCCGAGCTTGCGCAGGCGGTCGAACAGGACCGCGAATGCCGCAGCAATCGCGACGATGCCGGTCACGATCATCATCAGCAGATTGGGAAGCAGGGCGGCCCCCGGCCGGTCGGGTTTCCACGACAGGAAGCCGACAAGGTTGCTGTCAGCATCGAAGATGCTGATCGCGAAGGTCGGAATGGTGGTTTCTCCGGACTGGAAACGCAGTTGCGCCAGCCCGTAGCGCTTGCCAATCTCGCGCAGGGAGCCGTCTGCAAGGCTCCTGATGGCGACGACCATGTCGGCCTTCTGGCCGTCGCCTGAAGCTGCCGGCTTGATTGGCACGACGCTGGCAAGGGCCAGGGTCGAACCGTCATGGATCAGGGCGGATGCGCCGTATTCCCGCTCAAAGCCAGGCGAGGCGAGGTTGAAACCAGCATCGCCAACTCGCGAGGGGCGACTCAGGTTCACCTGGTTGATCAGGTGCTGCACCATCGGCTTGAGCAGACGGAAGCCGGCCGCACCAGCCGGTGAGCCTGCTTCCGCACCGATGATGACGGACTGCTCCTTGTCGAGCACATAGATCGAATCGAAGCCGAAGAAGTGCCAGCCATTTTCCAGACGTGAGCCGAGGGCGCGCGTGCCCGACAGGCTGCTGCCCCCGCCATATCGCCCGGACTGGCCCGACGCGACGATCGACGCCTGATACTGCGCTTCGCTGAGTTGGGCTGCCACAGCCATCGAAAGCCGCGCCAGCTGGTTGCTGGTCGAACTCCGGTTGGTTTCTTCCGTCAATGTGATCAGCGTCGACGTCATCAGCACGATGACGCACAGGATGATGCCGCCCAGCAGAATGGAAGCGCGGGAAATGAACGCCGATGATCTGGATGAAAACGACAATATCTGCCACCGCCGCGAGGAATCTCCTCAAGGTGCCGCAAACACTTTAAGATGTTGTTGACGATGGTCGGCGTCGTTTGGCTTAGCGGGGATCCGGCCTGCGCCGGTCACGCATCCTTGCGCGGCAAGTAGGGTGGGCGCGGAATGGCCATGTGTGCCGCCCTGAGCGCAGCCGACCAGCGCTCACGCAGATCGTGGAAGTAGGGCTCGCCGGCTTCGATCCGGTGCACCAGTTCCGGCTTCAAGGCATCTGCGCGCATCACCAGAACGTCGATGGGCAGCCCGACGCCGAGGTTGGAACGCATGGTCGAGTCCATCGAGATCAGGGCGACCTTCAGCGCATCGTAGAGTTGGGTCTGGTAGGTGACCGCGCGGTCGAGGATCGGTTTGCCATACTTGTGTTCGCCGACCTGCAGGAAGGGCGAATCGAGGCCGCATTCAATGAAATTGCCGGCGGCATAGATCATGTAGAGCCGCATCGGCGCCTGCCCGATCCGCCCGCCGAACAGAAAGGAAATGTCGAACTTGACGTTGGCCTCTTCGAGCGCCTGCGCGTCAAGCTGGTGCACCTTGCGAATGGCGCGCCCGACGACCTGGGCAGCGCGAAACATCGTCGGCGCTGTCTCCAGCGTTTCGAGTTCATCCGTGTCGGGATTGAGCACGCCTTCCTGAAGCAGGCCGAGAACGGTCTGCGTCACGGAAAGGTTGCCGGCGGAAGCGAGTGCAACGGTGCGGTCAGGGGTGGTGACGACATTGAGTTTGCGAAAGGTCGAGACATTGTCGAGGCCCGCATTGGTGCGGGTGTCGGCAATCATCACGAGGCCCTCGCGGACCAGTATCCCGGCGCAGTATGTCATCGTTCACCTCGGCAGCTTCATGCGGCTGGTAGCATCGCTGCAACATGCTGGCTATGGGCCGACGCAACGCACTGACGCCGCGCGCCAGGACCGGGGCAGGGGCGCTACTGGTCGATCTGGGCGACGCTCAAGGCCACATGGGCGGTCTCGCCGCCGCCGCCGACGCGGGTCAGCCTCACCGGCGCGACATCCGCCTGATCGAGGCCGATGGCGACCCGGACATGCCGGTCGGTCGGGCACAGGTCGAGGCACGGATCGAAGCCGATCCAGCCATAGCCCGGCACGTCGGCTTCGGCCCAGGCATGCCGCTCCGCCAGTCGCGGGGCGGATTGCGCCACAGGCTCGCGCTGCGGCGCCAGATAGCCCATGACGAAGCGTGTCGGGATGCCAAGCTCGCGGGCGCAGACGCAGAACACGTGGGCAATGTCGGCGGCCGTGCCGACCCGACGGGCGAAGGCCTCACTGGCCGTGACCTGCCCTGTGTCCTGATTGTCGCCAAGTGTCATCTCGGTATGCAGCGCCGCCATCAGCGCGTGGAGCAATTCCAGCGGCGTCTGGTCGGGCCGCGCCAGCTTGCGGGCAAAGAGGATCAGTGCCTCGGTTGGCTGGGTGCTGGGGGTATGGCGCAGAAACACCCCGGAGGGCACCACATCGGCCACCCCGCGCACGAAGCCCGTGGTGTCGGTGGTCTCGATGATGCCGTCGATGCGGATGGCCAGATGCTCGAACGGCCCATCCGCCTGGAACTGATGGACAAGGTTGCCGAAAGCGTCTTCGCCCGAGCGCAGGCGGCCATCGATCGAGGGTTCGATCCGCCACGACACGACGACCTGGCCTTCATGGTCGCGCGGCATGACCCGCAGCGCCTGCATGATCGAGCGAACGGGGGTCTCGTAGCTGTAGGCTGTCTCGTGGGATATCCGGATACGCACGGGCTCAACCTTCTTCCGGCAAGGAGATCAGACCAGATACTGCTCTGAAATCGTGGAGCCAAGCCTGTTGTTGTCGTCGATGAACTCGGTGATGAACTCGTGCAGGCCGTTGTCGTAGATATCGCCCATCTTGCGATTGGCGAGCGTGCTCAGCGTCTTGCGCGCCATGCGCTGCGAGGGGCCCTGACGGCCATAAGTCTCGCCCAATGCATCGAGAAAGCGGCTGATGTTCTCGTAGCAACTGGCGAAGGAGCGCGGCATCTGGCGGTTGAAGATCAGCAGGTCGGCGACCAGCCAGGGCTTGATCGATTCCCGGTAGACCCAGTGATAGGCGGTCAGGGCCGAGACCTCGCGCAGGATGGTGGTCCACTGGAAGTAGTCCAGCGAGCCGCCGACCCGTTCGGTTTCCGGCAGCAGCACGTGATACTTGACGTCGAGGATGCGGGCCGTGTTGTCGGCACGTTCGACATAGACGCCAAGACGGGAGAACCAGTAGGCATCCGAGCGCAGCATGGTGCGGTAGGCCGAGCCGTCGAAGGTCAGCGACAGGGTTTTGACGAACTCGATGAAGCGCCCGAAATCGTCGCGCGTCAGCTTGCGTCCATCGTATTTCTTCAGTTCCAGCCAGGCGCTGTTGAGCGCATCCCACATCTCGTAGGTGAGGGCCGTGCGCACAGCGCGGGCATTGGCGCGCGCGATTTCGATGCAGTTGCGGATCGAGGACGGATTTTCGGGGCTGAAGCACAGGAAATCATGAACATTGGCTTCGTTCGCCGTCTGGTGGTGCTGTCCGAACAGCTCCTCGCAACCGGCTGTCTTGACACAGCTTTCCCATTCAGACGCCGCGCCGCCATAGCTTGACGGCAGGTTGGAAAGGCGCGTCGTCGCTTCAAGGATTCGGGCCAGATATTCGGCGCGCTCGACGTAGCGCGAAACCCAGTAGAGGCTGTCTGCGGTGCGGGAGAGCATGTGCGTTATCCTGTTCTCACGCGTCCAGAACCCAGGTGTCCTTGGTGCCGCCACCCTGGCTGGAATTGACCACGAGCGAGCCATCCTTGAGGGCGACGCGGGTCAAACCGCCCGGCACGCAGCGAATGCCATCGGAGCCGGTGAGCACGAAAGGCCTGAGATCGACATGGCGCGGTGCCACGCCGGAGGCGACGAAGGTCGGGCAGGTGGACAGCGCCAGGGTCGGCTGGGCGATGAAGCCCTCCGGCTCGGTCTTGAGTTTCTTGCGGAAGGTCTCGATCTGGGCCTTGGAGGCGTGCGGGCCAACCAGCATGCCATAGCCGCCCGAGCCGTTGACCTCCTTGACGACGAGTTCCGGCAGATGGTCGAGCACGTATTTCAGCGCGTCGGGCTCGCGGCAGCGATGGGTCGGCACATTCTTCAGGATCGGCTCCTCGCCCGTGTAGAAGCGCACGATCTCGGGCATGTAGCTATAGACGGCCTTGTCATCCGACACGCCGGTTCCGACCGCATTGGTGAGCGTGACGTTGCCGGCCTTGTAGGCGCCGATCAGGCCGGGAACGCCGAGCACGCTGTCAGCCCGGAAGGCGAGGGGGTCGATGTAGTCATCGTCGATGCGGCGGTAGATCACGTCCACCCGCTTCGGTCCCTGCGTGGTGCGCATGTAGACGATTTCGTCGCGCACGAAGAGGTCGGAGCCCTCGACCAGTTCGATGCCGAGCTTGTCGGCAAGGAACGAGTGCTCATAGAAGGCGGAGTTGAACTGGCCGGGTGTCAGCAGCACCACGTTTGGATCGCGCGAGGCGGTTCGCGGTGCCAGCGAGCGCAAGGTGGCCAGCAGGGCATCGGGGTAGTTCTCGACCGGCGCGACCCTGTGCTGTGCAAACAGCTCCGGGAACAGCCTGAGCATGACCTCGCGGTTCTCCAGCATGTAGGACACGCCGGACGGTGTGCGGGCATTGTCCTCCAGCACATAGAAGGTGTCACCATCGACGCGCACGACGTCGATGCCGGCAATGTGGACGTACAGATCGTGCGGCACCGGCTGGTTGATCATCTGCAGGCAATAGCCGGCGTTGCGATAGATCAGGTCCTCCGGGATGATGCCGGCGCGGAGGCATTCCTTCGGCCCGTAAATGTCTTTCAGGAACATGTTGAGCGCCGTGACCCGCTGGCGCAGGCCGCGGTCGAGCACGGACCATTCGGGCCCGGTGATGACGCGCGGGATGATGTCGAAGGGGATCAGCCTTTCGGTGGACTGCTCGTCGCCATAGACCGCAAAGGTGATCCCGATCCGGCGGAAGAACACGTCGGCCTGGCTGCGGCGCGTCGCGAATTCTTCGGGCGGCGTGTTTTTCAGCCAGGCTTCGAGCTTTGCATAGGCATCCCGCGTCGTGCCGTCAAAACCACTCATCTCGTCAAAGGCTGCCATCCGGCGTCTTCATCCCTCAGTCACTGGTCTTCTTCGGCGCATCGTCTTGTTGACGGGACTGTGACAGGCAAATTTCAAGCCAGCAAGGGGCAAGTGTATTGGAAAAACGAACGATTTACGGCTGTTGAAACGCAGCCCTTGCAATCGCGGCTCTGGCGTCGGAGGCTCTTGTCCAGCCTTTGACATCCCGCTTCAGGACCATCGCATGCCCAGTATCGCGCGCCCATCTCATGACAAGACCAGCAAGCTGATCACATTCCTCTATTATGTCGATCTGCCGCGGGCGATGGCGTTCTATGAGGATGTGCTTGGCCTTTCTCTGGCCATCGACCAAGGCTGGTCGAAGATCTACGAGGTCACGCCGCAAGCCTACCTTGGCCTAGTCGACGAGGCGCATGGCAGCCACCGCGCACACCCGGTCAAGCCGGTGCAGGTCTGCCTGCGCGTGGACGATGTCGATGCATGGTGCGCCTATCTCCAGAGCCGCGGCGTGGCCATCGTCAAGGGCCCGAAGGACGTGCCGGCGCTCGGCATCAGGGTCATCGTGTTCGACGACCCGGAAGGCTACCAGATCGAGATCCAGTCCGTGATCGGCTGACCCGACCCACGCGATCAGCCGCGCTGATCGCGCACGGCGGCGAGGATGGCCTCAGCGAGTGGGGAGGCCAGCAGCGCGCCGATCTCCGGCGCCAGCACCCGGCGCCAGTTGGCCCGCTCCCGATCAGTCCCCGGCAGGTTGATGCGGGTGGCATCGCCGGCCAGATCATCGGCCTGAACCAGCATTAGAACCGAGGGTGATGCTGCCAGGAAGCGGTGGATCTCAGCCATCATCCCGGGCGTGAGGTCCACTGCGTCTGCGGCGGCGAAACCGGCGCGAGTCATGGCGGCGAGCAAGGCTGCCTTTTCCGCTGTCCGTTCCCCGCGCAGTTCGGCTTCGAGGTGGGCAGGCAGCAGGCCGAGCGCCAGAATCTCCGCAAGATCGCTGCCCTGCCACCAGCCGGCCAGCGTCGGCAGATCATGGGTTCCGATGCAGGAGGCGGCCATGGCGGGATACTGGGCCGGCGGGTTGAAGTCCTGCCCCTCGCGCTCCAGCCAGAGCACGCGGTAGGACAGGATCTTGCGCTCGTCCACGGCGGCGCGGAAGCCATCGGGCACAGTGCCGAGGTCCTCGCCGATCACCATGCAGCGCGCACGCTGGCTCTCCAGTGCCAGCACGGCGAGATGCGCATCGCGGTTGCTGGCGACGTAGGCGCCCTCGGTGGCGGAGGCACCATCCGGCACCCAGAACAGCCGTTGCAGCCCCATAGCATGGTCGATGCGCAGCGCGCCGGCATGGCGCATGTTGGATGCCAGCAGCCGGCCAAAGCCGCGATAGCCGTCGCGCTCGGTTGCCATTGGATCAGGCGCAGGCAGGTTCCAGACCTGCCCATCCGCCGCAAAAGGATCGGGCGGAGCCCCGATGGAGACGCCGCGCGCCAGCCTGTGCTGGCAGGCCCAGGCTTCTGCCCCGTCGGGCGCCGAGCCCACGGCCAGATCGCGATACAGGCCGATGGCAAGGCCGGTGGCCGCTGCCGCTTCGCCAAGCGCGCGCTCGCTCAGCCATTGCTGGAACTGGGCAAAGCGGATCTCGGCGCGCTGGCCGGCTGCAAAGCTGGCGATGGCAGCTGGCTCGGCATCGCGCAGGGCTTGCGGCCATTGCTGCCAGGGTTTGCCGCGCTGGTGCGCGCTGATGGCTTCGAAGGCTGCGAAACTGGCCAGATCGTCACCGCCTGTGGCAGTGAAGGCGGAGAACTCGTCCTGAAGTGCGGCAAAGGCGCTGCCCGCAGCATGCTGCATGGCGCTGAAGGCGGCCGCCAGCACCTCGCGCTTGGCCCGCCAGACGGCAGGATAGTCGACTTCGGTGCGGGCTGCGCTGGCCCCAAACAGCGCCTCATGTCGCGCGAGAGCGATGCGCACGGCAGGAACGGTGGCAAACGGCCCGCTCGCCAGATCGAGATAGACCGGATCGAGAAAGCGCCGGTCGCTCGGGTGATAGGGGCTTGCGCGCTCGCGGTCATGGCCGAACTGGGCATGCAGCGGGTTGAGCCCCAGCGTTGCCGCGCCCCGCTCCGCTGCCAACTTGCCGAACTCGGCCAGCGTGGTGAAATCGCCGATGCCCTGATCGCCGTTACGGCGAAGGCCATACAGGTGCGCCGCGATGCCGAAGGGACGCCTTGCCAGCCCATCGGGCAGCCAGCAGGTGCGCGGCGCGACGATCAGCGCGCAGGCCTCGTCCGGCTGGTCCTCGATCAGGAGTTGGTAACGACCCGCAGGCAGCGGCGGTAACGGCACATGCCGGCTCTGTCGGGGCCGACCGTCGAGTCCGGTCCGCGCATGGATGTCGCCATCCGAGGGGGCGACGGACAAACGCTCCACAGTGCCGTCCTCACCCTCAATCCGCAGCATGACTTGCCGGCCATGGGACGGGGGCAATGCCATGCGCGCCGGCACAGCCTCGGTGCCGACGAGCGTGAGGGGCAGGGCGCGTTCGTCACGGATCGCGACGAGGCTTGCGAGGCTTTCGCGGGCCTCGCCGGTGCTGGCGGCGGGCAGGCGCATGGCCGCGAGCATGGCGCGCTGCACATCGGGCGTCACCGCATGATGCCGGCCCGAGACCTCCCACCAGTCCGGCGCAATGCCCGCAGCCGAGGCCAGCCGTGACAGCAGGGCTGGGTCGGTCGCGGAGCGCCGGCGCGGACCGGTGGCAGCAATCTCGGTCAGGCAGACGACCGAGCGCGGGGGGATGTGCAGCATCTCGTCCGCCGCTGCATCGCTGCCCGGAAGGGACCAGCCATGGCCCGGTCGCGGCTCTGGAAGGGCAATGTCTGCCGGTTCGTGACCGGCATGGAGGATGACGATGGCGCGGCTGGGCGTGTACCCGTCCGGCGTGTGCAGCACGGCAATGAGCAGGCTTTTGTCCGGGGTGGACCAATCGTCGTGCTGCATTGGCCGGCCGTCCGGGCGCAGCCACGACACGTCGGGCAGGCCGCTGGCATCAACGGGGTGGCCGGTCAGCGGCGCATCGGCATGCAGCGCCGGCGTGGCGAGCCGCAGGCGGATCAGGGCTGCGGCATGGGCCGCCAGGTCCATGTCGGCTTTCGTCCAGTCAAGCCATGACACCGCATTGTCCTGGGCGTAGGCGTTGTTGTTGCCGCTCTGGCTGCGCCCCATCTCGTCGCCCATGGCGAGCATCGGCGTGCCGCGCGAGAGCAGCAATGTCGCCAGCAGGGCGCGCTGGTCGGCGGCGCGGGCCGCGTTGATGGCGGGATCATCCGATGGGCCTTCCGTGCCGTGGTTCCAGCTCAGGTTGGCGTCGGTGCCGTCGCGGTTGCTCTCGCCATTCGCCTCGTTGTGCTTGGTTGTGTGGCTGACGAGGTCAGCGAGCGTGAAGCCATCATGCGCGGTGATGAAGTTGATGCTGCGCGAGACGGGCCGCTTGCGGGCTGCGAAGACATCGGCCGAGCCGGCGAAGCGGGTGGCCATCTCGCCGATCAGGCCGGCATCGCCGCGCCAGAAGCGCCGCGCCGTGTCGCGGTAGCGGTCATTCCACTCGCCCCAGCCTGCAGGAAAGCGCCCGAGCTGATAGCCGCCCATGCCGATGTCCCAAGGCTCGGCGATCAGCTTGAGCCGGCCCAACACCGGGTCCTGCGCGATGGCGGCCAGCAGCGGGTGGTCGGGATCGAACCCATCGGCGCGCCGCCCCAGCGTGGTTGCGAGGTCGAAACGGAAGCCGTGGATGCCGCCGCGCTCGGCAAAGCGCCTGAGGCTGTCCATGGCGAGGCGCAGCACGGCAGGCCGCTCCAGCGCCAGCGTGTTGCCGCAGCCGGCATCGTTGGCATAATGGCGCGGATCATGCGGATCGAGGCGGTAATAGCTGGCATTGTCGAGGCCGCGCAGCGACACGGTGGGGCCAAGTTCGTCGCCTTCGCCGGAGTGGTTCAGCACGACATCGAGCAGGGTCTCGATGCCGGCGGCTTCCAATTTTTCGGTCGTGGCGGCGATCTCGTCCCAGCCGCCAGGGGCGAGGCGAGGGTCCGGCGCGCCGAAGACCACCGGGTTGTAGCCCCAGTAGTTGCCGAGCCCCAGCGGGCCGAGATGACGCTCATCGAGCCAGGCGGCGACCGGCAGCAACTCCACGCTGCTGATCCCGAGATCGGCCAGATGCTTTAGGGCGGCCGGATGACCGAGCCCGGCAAACGTGCCGCGGCGGGCCTGCGGCACCTTGGGGTGCAGCATCGTGAAGCCGCGCACGTGCATTTCGTAGATCACGGTGCGGTTCCAAGGCACGGGTGCTGCCGGGGTCAATGGTGCGGCAGGTGCCAGAATCACGGCCTTCGGCATGAACGGGGCGCTGTCCGCATCGTCGAACGACAGGTCGGCATCCGGGTGCCCTTGCCGGTAGCCGAACATGGACGGATGCAGCGCAAAGGGCCGGTCGATCAGCGCGGCGTTCGGATCAAGCAGCAGCTTGTGGGCATTGAAGCGATGCCCTTCGCGCGGGGCGTGCGCGCCATGGGCGCGCAGGCCATAGCGCATGCCGGGCCTCAGCCCTGCGACATGGCCATGAAAGACATCGCCCGTGCGCTCGGGCAGCGTGATGCGTGCCGTCTCCCGGTCGCCGTCATCGAACAGGCACAGGTCGATCCGCGCGGCATGGGCCGAGAACACGGCGACATTCGCGCCGGCGGCATCGACCGTGACGCCCGGCGGGTCGGGCCTGCCGGGGCCCAGGCGAAAGCCGGATGACATCAGGTGATGACGGAAGGGGCGCTGCGCCCGGTGTAGTGGCTGATCCGGGCCAGTTCACCGGCGAGATGCACCAGATCCTTCAGCGCCACACCGGTTTCGAGGCCATGGCGGGCGGTGTCTGCCTCAAAGCGCTCGATGTAGACGCGCAAGGTGGCACCGGCCGTGCCGGTGCCCGAGAGCCTGAAGACGATGCGTGAGCCGTCTGCCATCAGCAGACGGATGCCCTGCGCGGTCGAGAGCGAGCCATCGACGCTGTCGTGATAAGCGAAATCATCGGCCTTGCTGATGTCGAGGCTGCCGAAGCGCTTGCCACCGAGGGTTGGCAGCATCTCGCGCAGCCGGGCCATCAGCGCGTTGGCGCCGTCGCTCGGCACCTCCTCATAGTCGTGGCGGGCATAGTAGTTGCGCCCATAGGTGCGCCAGTGCTCGCTGACGATGGCGGCGACGCCCTGCTTGCGCGCGGCGAGAATGTCGAGCCAGAGCAGCACGGCCCAGAGGCCGTCCTTCTCGCGCACGTGGTCCGAGCCGGTGCCGGCGCTTTCCTCCCCGCAGATGCTGATCAGCCCGGCATCAAGCAGGTTGCCGAAGAACTTCCAGCCGGTGGGCGTCTCGAAACAAGGGATGCCGAGCGCCTTGGCCACCCGATCCGCCGCCTGGCTGGTGGGCATGGAGCGGGCGATGCCGGCGAGCCCCTTGCGGTAGCCCGGTGCCAGATGGGCATTGGCCGCGAGCATGGCGAGGCTGTCGGATGGCGTGACGAACTGGCCGCGCCCGATGATCAGGTTGCGGTCTCCGTCGCCATCGGAGGCGGCGCACAGATCCGGCGAGGCCGGCGACATGGCCAGATCGAGCAGATGGCGCGCGTGAACCAGATTGGGATCGGGGTGATGATGGCCGAAATCCTCCAGCGGGGTGCCGTTCATCACCGTACCGGCCGGGAAGCCGAGCATGCCTTCGAGAATGGCATGGGCATAAGGCCCGGTGACCGCCGACATGGCATCGAAGCGCATGCTCAATCCGCCCTTCACGGCGGCGCGGATGCGGTCGAAGTCGAACAGGTCCTGCATCAGCAGCGCATAGTCGGCGACCGGATCGACGATCTCGACCAGCATCGGGCCTGCCGCACCGTCAATGGACGTGGTGCCAACCTTGTCGAGATCGATCTGGACCGGATCGGCGATCAGGTAGCGGTCAATGGTCAGCGTGCGGGCATGGATCGCTTCGGTGATCTTCTCGGGTGCGGGGCCGCCATTGCCGATGTTGTATTTGATGCCGAAATCGCCATCCGGCCCGCCGGGGTTGTGGCTTGCGGAGAGCACGAGCCCGCCGAAGGCCTTGCGCTTGCGGATCAGGTGCGAGGCGGCTGGCGTGGACAGGATGCCGCCCTGGCCGATCAGCAGCCGGCCAAAGCCGTTGGCGGCGGCCATGCGGATGACGGTGGCGATCACCTCGCGGTTGAAGTAGCGACCGTCGCCGCCGAGCACGAGGGTCGCGCCCTTGTAGCCCTCAAGGCTGTCGAACACCGATTGCACGAAGTTCTCGACATAGCGCGGGGCCTGGAACTCGGGCACGCGCTTGCGCAGCCCGGAGGTGCCGGGCTTCTGGCTGGCGATCGGCGTGGTGGCGATGGTGCGGATCATCAGAGGCTCCGGGTGTTCTGGTCAGTGCGCCGCAATGAGCGCGCGGTAAAGGTCGGCATACTGGCGGGCAGGGCCATGCCACGACACGTCACGGCCCATGCCGGCACGGCCAAGCGCTGCGAAGCGGCGTGGTGTGGCGAACAGGTCAGCGGTGCGCCGCAGCGCGCCGCGAAGGCCGTCCGCCGTCAGCGCGTCGAACACCACACCCGTGATCCCGTCCTCCACCGTATCGGCCAGCCCGCCGACTCGGGAGACGACAGGCACCGTGCCATAGCGCAGGGCGCAGAGCTGTGTCAGCCCGCAAGGCTCGAACCGCGACGGCACGATGAGCGCGTCGACGCCAGCCTGGATCTGGTGCGCCAGTGCCTCGTCATAGCCGATCCTGACACCGATCCGGCCCGGATGCCGGTCCGCTGCCTGCCTGAAACGCTGTTCCAGTGCCGGCTCGCCGGCGCCCAGCAGCACAAGTTGCGCGCCAAGCGCGAGCAGGTCGTCGAGGGTATCAGCCAGGAGGTCGAGGCCCTTCTGCCATGAAAGTCGGCTGACCACGCCGAAGAGCAACGCCTTGCGGTCCGGCGCGAGCCCAAAGCGTTGCTGGATAGCCATCTTGCAGGCAGCGCGGCCCTTGAGGTTGTCAGCGCTGAAAGGAGCCGCGATCAGAGGGTCTGTCTCCGGGTTCCAGATGGCGGTGTCGATGCCGTTGAGAATGCCGGACATCGAGGCCCCGCGATAAAGCAGCAAGCCGTCAAAACCCATGCCGCCCGCTTCGGTGCGGATCTCATTGGCATAGGTTGGCGAAACCGTGGTGACATGGCTGGCCAGTTGCAGGCCGGCCTTGAGATAGCCGATCGCGCCGTGATGCTCGAAGCCGTCGAAGCGGAAGCCCGAGGTGGGCAAACCGAGCAGCGGCAAGAGGCTGGCTGGAAACTGGCCCTGAAAGGCAAGGTTGTGCACGGTGAAGACGCATGGCGGTGGGTTTGGCCCGCCATGGTGCAGGTAGGCAGCCGTCAGCCCGGCCTGCCAGTCGTGGGCATGAAGCAGTTTGGGCCGGTAGCCCTTGACGGCACCGCGCCCGATGGCGGCGGCCATGGCGGACAGCGCCGCGAAGCGTCGCGCATTGTCGGGCCAGTCGCGGCCATCCGGGCCAAGATAGGGGTTGCCATCGCGGCCATAGAGATGGGGAGCATCGAGTGCCAGAAGATCGAGGCCGGATGCCTTGCCGCGCAGCGCGCGGGCTGGTCCGCCGAACAGGTCGGCGATGTCGAGGACAGGCCGGGCCTTGCCGAGCGCCGCGAGGACAGCGGGATAGCCCGGAACCAGCGTGGTTACTGCCACGCCCTCGTTCGCCAGCGCGCCCGGCAGCGCGCCGGCCACATCGGCCAGCCCGCCGGTCTTGACCAGCGGGAAGATCTCCGACGTGACGGCGAGAACAGGAAGGGGGCGCGGTGCCATGGCCAGGATGCGCGTCAGCCGAGACGGTCGATCATGGCCTGCGTGATCAGGCAGACGCCCTTTTCGCTGCGCCGGAAGCGCTGGGCATCGAGCACCGGATCGTCCCCGACGACGAGCCCGTCGGGAATGCTGACACCGCGATCAACCACGACCTTGCTCAGGTGGACGCCGCGGCCGATCTCGACATAGGGCAGGATGACCGCTTCCTTGATGCGCGAATACGAGTTCACGCGCGCACCTGTGCACAGCAGCGTACGCCGGAGACTGGAGCCGGACACGATGCAGCCGCCGGAGACCAGCGATGAGACCGCCATGCCGCGCCGGCCATCCTCGTCATGCACGAACTTGGCCGGCGGGGTGATCTCGCCATAGGTCCAGATCGGCCAGTCACGGTCATAGATGTCGAGGTCGGGCACGACATCGGTGAGGTCGATGTTGGCCTCCCAGTAGGCATCGATGGTGCCGACATCGCGCCAGTAGGAGCTGGCCTCCTTGCTGGAACGGATGCACGAGCGCGAGAAATGGTGGGCGTAGGCTTTGCCATGCTTGACCAGATAAGGGATGATGTCCTTGCCGAAATCGCGGCTGGAATGGGGGTCTGCCGCATCACGCTGCAACTCGGACAGCAGGAACTTGGTGCGGAACACGTAGATACCCATGCTGGCCAGAGCCATGTCCGGCTTGCCGGGCATGGCTGGCGGATCGGCGGGCTTTTCGAGAAAGTCGATGATCCGGTCGTGGTCGTCGATGTGCATCACGCCGAAGCCCGTTGCCTCAAGACGCGGCACTTCCAGGCAGCCGATCGTGACATCGGCCCCGGTGTTGGCATGCTGCTGGAGCATGTGCTCGTAGTCCATCTTGTAGACATGGTCGCCGGCCAGAATGACCATGTAGTCCGCGCCGGCGGTCTCGATGATGTCGATGTTCTGGTAAACCGCATCGGCGGTGCCGGCATACCACTGATCTTCGGAGATGCGCTGGCTGGCGGGCAGGATGTCGAAGCTCTCGTTGCGCTCCTGCCGGAAGAAGTTCCAGCCGCGCTGCAAGTGCCGGATCAGGCTGTGCGCCTTGTACTGGGTGGCGACGCCGATACGCCGGATGCCCGAGTTGAGCGCATTCGAGAGGGCGAAATCGATGATGCGCGCTTTGCCGCCGAAGTAGACCGCCGGTTTGGCGCGCCTGTCGGTGAGTTCCATCAGGCGGCTGCCGCGCCCGCCTGCCAAGACATAGGCCATGGCAGAGCGGGACAGCGGTGCGCTGGCCCCGACCGACCGGTTGATCGAGGGCGCGGCGTCAATGTCGCTGGTCCTGATCCGTGTCGGCATGGCGGCAACTCTCCCTGTGGGTGGCTCCGGGCCTGCGGATCTTGCGTCCGCCTGCCGGTCGAAACGATTGATGTCAGCCTAGTCTGCCATCTGGTGCGGCGGAAGGCTCGAATTGGAGATAAAGCGTGGCAAGCGGGGGGATGGTGAGGCTCGCGGAAGCCGGCAGGCCGTGGGCCGGTTCGCCCTGCGCCCAGACCTGACCACTATTGCCAGCGCCGGTGCCGCCATAGACGCCGGCGTCGGTGTTGAGGATCTCGCGCCAGAGCCCGGCATGGGGCAGGCCGATGCGATAGCCATCGCGCTGGAGCGGCGTGAAATTGCAGACCACGACGACGGGCGGGCTGCCATCGTCCGCCCGCCGCAGCCAGACGAAGACCGATTGCTCCGCATCGTCACCGACAATCCATTGGAAACCTTCCGCCTCGCAGTCGAGCCGGTGCAGGGCCGGCACAGACCGGTGCAGGTGGTTGAGGTCGCGCACCAGCAACTGCACGCCGCGATGAGCCGGCGCATCGCACAGGTGCCAATCAAGGCTGGCTTCGTGGTTCCACTCGCGGCGCTGGCCGAATTCCTGGCCCATGAACAGCAGCTTCTTGCCGGGATGCCCCCACATGAAGCCAAAATAGGCCCTCAGGTTGGCAAATTGCTGCCAGTCATCTCCCGGCATCCGGGCAAGGATCGAGCCCTTGCCGTGCACGACCTCATCGTGGGAGAGCGGCAGGACGAAGTTCTCGGTGAAGGCATAGAGCAGGCCGAAGGTCATCTGGTCGTGGTGCCAGCGGCGGTGGGCGGGCTCCTTCGCCATGTAGCGCAGGGTGTCGTTCATCCACCCCATGTTCCACTTGAAGCCGAAGCCCAGACCACCGGCATGCACCGGCTGCGACACGCCGGGCCAAGAGGTCGATTCCTCCGCGATGGTGGCTGTGCCGGGGTGCTGGCCATAGGCCAGCGTGTTGACGCGCCGGAGAAAGGCCACGGCCTCCAGGTTCTGGTTGCCGCCATGGATGTTGGGCAGCCACTCGCCATCCTTGCGCGAATAGTCGAGGTAGAGCATCGAGGCGACCGCATCGACCCTGAGTGCATCAATGTGGAAGGCGTCGAGCCAATAGAGCGCATTGGCAGCGAGGATGTTGGCCACCTCGGTGCGCCCGAAATCGTAGATCGCGGTGTTCCAGTCGGGGTGGAAGCCCTTGCGCGGGTCAGCGTGTTCATAGAGCGCGGTGCCGTCGAAATGGGCGAGCCCGTGCATATCTGTCGGGAAATGGGCCGGCACCCAATCGATGATGACGCCGAGCCCGGCCCGGTGTGCCGCATCGACGAAGCGACGGAAGCCGTCCGGATCGCCGAAGCGGCTGGATGGCGCGAACAGGCCGATGGGCTGGTAGCCCCAGGACGCGTCGAGCGGATGCTCGGAGACCGGCATCAGTTCGAGATGGGTGAAGCCCATCCAGACGGCGTAGGGGATCAACTCGGCTGCCAGCCGGTCATAATCGAGATAGCCGCCATCGCCGTTCCTGCGCCAGGAGCCGAGATGGACTTCGTAGGTTGTCATCGGCGCGCGCTGCTGGTCGCGATGGCCGCGCTCGGCCATCCAGCCATCATCGCCCCAGACGTGGGCCGTGGGGGCGGCTACCTTCGAGGCGGTGGAGGGGCGCATTTCCGCGGCCATGCCCATCGGATCGGCCTTGAGCGGCAAAAGCTCGCCGCCCGGTCCGACGATTTCATATTTGTAGGCGGTGCCGGCCGTGACGCCGGGCGCGAAGATTTCCCAAAGCCCCGAGGTCACGCGCTTGCGCATCTGGTGGCGGCGGCCATCCCAGGCATTGAAATCACCCACGACCGAGACGCGCGTGGCATGGGGAGCCCAGACGGCGAAATGAACGCCCTCTGCGCCCTGATGCACCATCAGGTGTGCGCCGAGGCGGTTGTAGAGCGTGCGATGCGTGCCTTCGACCAGCAGGTAATCGTCCAGTTCGCCGAGCACAGGTCCGAAGGCGAAGGGATCGTCGAGCTCCCAGCTTGCGCTGGCATTGCCTGCCCTCAGCCGGTAGCCGGCGGCGGTGTCATGGGGGAGCAGCCCCTCGAAGAAGCCGGCATCGTGCCGCCGGAAGAGATGGGCGAGCGGCTTGCCGCCGCGCTCGATGACGCTGACCGTCTCGGCATGCGGGACGAAAGCCCGGATGACAACGCCCTTGGCCACCATGTGCGGGCCGAGCAGGGCAAACGGATCGCCGTGGCGCGCCTCGACCAGGGCCGCGATCTGGGCATCGGAGGCGCGCCAGTCGGCACCCGAGATGTCGTCAGCCCTTGTCGGTCGTCGTGACACCTCAGCTCCGCTTCATGTCGCAGGGCCGTGCCGTGGCGGCATGGTGGGGACAGACCAGATCTCGCTGGCATATTCGGCGATGGTCCGGTCCGAGGAGAACCAGCCCATGCGCGCGGTGTTCAGCACGGCCTTCGTCCACCACCGGGCGGGATCCTGCCAGAGATCGTCAAGGCCGCGCTGGGCGGCATAGTAGGAATCGAAATCGGCACTGACCATGAAATAGTCATGGTAGGTGACGGCATCGACCAGCGCCTTGAAGCGTGCCGGTTCATCCGGCGAATAGACGCCGCCGCCGACCGCGTCGAGCACCTCTTTCAGGATTGGCGAGGCGGCAATCACGCCTTGCATGTCGATCCCCTCGGCGCGCCGGGCGGCGACCTGTTCGGTTGTCATGCCGAAGATGACGATGTTGTCGTCGCCGAGATGCTCCTTCATCTCGACATTGGCGCCATCCAGCGTGCCGATGGTCAGCGCGCCGTTGAGGCCGAACTTCATGTTTCCGGTGCCGGATGCTTCCATGCCGGCTGTCGAGACCTGCTCGGAGAGGTCCGCCGCCGGGATGATCGTCTCGGCCAGCGAGACGTTGTAGTTGGGCAGGAACACCACCTTCAGAAGGCCGCGAATGGCCGGGTCGCCATTGATGACACGGGCCACGTCGTTGGCCAGCTTGATGATCAGCTTGGCTTGATGGTAGCTCGCTGCGGCCTTGCCGGCGAAGATCTTGACGCGCGGCGTCCAGTTGCGCGTGGGATGCGCCCTGATCGCATCATAGAGCGCGATGGTCTCAAGAATGTTGAGCAACTGGCGCTTGTATTCGTGGATGCGCTTGATCTGGACATCGAATAGCGCATCGGGATCGAGCCGGACGCCGAGCCGCTCCTTGACGGTGGCCGCCAGGACCAGCTTGTTGGCGCGGCGCTCGGCGCGGAAGCGGGCCTGGAAGGCGCTGTCTCTGGCGAGCGCTTCAAGGTCGCGCAACCCGGCAGGGTCATCGAGGAGCCGGGGCCCGACGGCTTCGACGAGCAGGCGCGTCAGACCCGGATTGGCCTCGAACAGCCAGCGCCGGAAGGTGATGCCGTTGGTCTTGTTGACGATGCGGCCCGGAAAGACCTCATCAAGATCGCGGAACACGGTCTTGCGCATCAGGTCACTGTGCAGCCCGGAGACGCCGTTGACCTTGTGCGAGCCCATGAAGGCGAGGTTGCCCATGCGCACGCGGCGGCCATTGTGCTCGTCTATCAGCGACACCGAGGCCATCAGCCCGTCATCGAGGGCCGGGTTGGCCCTGATGCGCTCGAGTTCGGCGGCGTTGAGCATGTAGATGATCTGCATATGGCGCGGCAGCAGGCGCTCCAGCAGCGGAACCGGCCAGCTCTCCAGCGCCTCGGGCAGCAAGGTGTGGTTGGTGTACGAGAAGGTGTGGCGGGTGATCTCCCAGGCGGCCTCCCAGTCGAGGCCATGCTCGTCGATCAGGATCCGCATCAGTTCCGGCACGGCGATGGCCGGATGGGTGTCGTTGAGCTGGATGGCGACATGGTCGGCCAGCGTGCGGATGCTGCCATGCTGGCTGATGTGCCGGCGCACCAGGTCCTGCAGCGAGGCGGAGGCGAAGAAGAACTCCTGCCTCAGCCGCAGTTCGTGGCCGGCAGGGCTGGAATCGCTCGGGTAGAGCACCTTGGACACGGCTTCCAGACGGACCCTGTCAGCCAGCGCACCGACATGGTCGCCCCTGTTGAAGGCATCGAGCCTGAGCGGGTCAGAGGCTCTCGCCGACCACAGGCGCAGGGTGTTGACGTGCTGCCCCCGCCAGCCGACCACTGGCGTGTCATAGGCCACCGCGTCGACGCTCTCGGCGGGCCGCCAGATGTGGCGCAGGCCGCCATCGCCATCGGTGATTGCTTCCACCGAGCCGCCAAACCCGACCGGATAGGCGACCTCGGGCCGCTCGAACTCCCAGGGGTTGCCGAAAGACAGCCAGTTCTCTGGATATTCGAGCTGCCAGCCATCCTTGATGCGCTGCCGGAACAGGCCGTGATCGTATCGGATGCCGTAGCCATAGGCGGCGATGGACAAGGTGGCCATGCTTTCCATGAAGCAGGCCGCCAGCCGACCTAGCCCGCCATTACCGAGCGCTGCGTCCGGTTCGAGGGCGCGCAGGCGCTCGAGGTCGACACCCAGGTCCGTGAGCGCGGCGCGTGCCGTGGCGGTCAAGCCGAGGTTGCCAAGCGCATCGCCGAGCAGGCGCCCGATGAGGAACTCCAAGGACAGATAATACACCCGCTTGCTGCCATCGGAGTAGACCTTTCGCGTGGTCGCCATCCAGGGGTCGACGATGCGGTCGCGGGTGGCCAGCACGGTCGCGATCAGCCAATCCCGGTCCGACGCGCTCTCGCTGTCCTTGCCGACTTCATAGGTGAGCTTGGCGATGATCGCGGCGCGGAAATCAGCCGCTTCCCGGGAGAGGGCAGGGGCCGGCTGGCTGGCGGGTTGCGTGATGGGCGGCATAAGGCGAACACATTCCGGACGGCTGGGCCCTCGCAAAGGGCCAATCATGGCGTTGATGCAGCGAACCGCGGCACTGTTGCGAACGCGGCGCGGCACGCTGACCTTAGCGGAGCTTTTGCCGCACTGCGAGACAATCCATGCTCGGCGAAAGGAGGGTGAAAAGCACTTGCGCCG
>JAIYDY010000014.1 GCA_027487245.1 Hyphomicrobiales bacterium | reverse complement strand
CTCCGCGCCACCGTCACAGTTTCTGGTGCTGATGATTGTGTCGATCGTGTTCCTGCTTCTGGGCGTTGCCTGGAGCCTCGTCGATGCGCGCCAGGTGGTCGGCGCAGCGGTCTGGATGAAGCCGGTGAAATTCGCCCTCAGCTTTGCGGTTTTCTTCGCCACCATTGCCCTTGTTGAAGCGCGCTTGTCCGAGACTGTCCGCGATGGCTGGTTCCTGAGGATCATCGCCTGGGTTATGGCGGCGGCCTTTCTGTCGGAAATGGTCTACATGACCTATCAAGCTGCCCTTGCGAAACCATCGCATTTCAACACCGGCACCCCGTTTCACGCCTTCATGTATCAGGCCGTCATGGCCAGCGGGGCCGTGGCGCTCGTCCTTGGCGCGGCGCTCATCGGCGTGATCGCGAAACGCGACCCGGCCGCCAGGCTCGGCGAGGGCCTTCGAACAGGCATTTTCCTCGGCTTTCCGCTGACCTTTGTTCTGACGATGGTCACCGCCGGATATCTCAGCGTCAATGGCGGGCACTTTGTCGGCCTGCATCCCGAGGGCGCCCCCGTGCTTCCGCTCCTCGGATGGTCGGGGGTCGCTGGCGATTTGCGGCCTGCCCACTTCGCGGCAATGCACGCCATGCAGGTGCTGCCGCTCCTGGGCCTCTGGCTGGACCGCCGCGGCAGTGGCAGCCCCACACGGATACTCTGGATCGGGGCAGCGCTTTATGGCGGGCTGACCATGGCCGTGTTTGCACAGGCGCTCATGGGCTTGCCGTTGCTTCCGCTTGGGTCGCCATCATGAGGTTCCGCCGCGTGTGGATCATCGTTTGACCGCTTCAGGCCAATCGCTCAGCGAAGTCGCGCCGGCCATGGAGCAGTGGGGGATTCAAAACTAGCCGCCCATTCTGGCTCGTCTGTCAAATGCCACTCAGTATTCTTGAATTCTGCACACGGCTGTCATTCGGTAAGCCAATTGACCCCCTGTCGGCTCCGAAGGCTGACCCTATCCAAATGCCGGTAAGCACTTGATGCTATGCCATAAACTGCGGAAGCACCGGGGTCATTCTTGGACGCCTAAAGGGATCAAACTCCGAAGCCGATTCACACTATGTCCCCCGATCGGGGACCGAGGTCGATGCGCACGGATTACCGGGCCTTGGGCAGATCACCGGAGGCATTCCTGTCGGCGGTGGCATGCATGGCGGGCTCAACCGGCATGAAATCAACACCGTGCTCATTCTGGGTGACACCGCGCGTGGCGGACCGCCCCGCGTGAATGAGGCGCCATCCGGGATCATCGACATTGCGTCGACAGTGCTTGATCTGCTTGGGCTCGACGCGCCAGCAAGCATGCGCGGCGCCAGTCTGAAGGCCGCTGATACGCGCGAAGTCGCTGCCCCGATCGAGAGCTTCGAGGCCGGCATTGGGTCGTTTCGCCAACGACTGAGTGTCAGACGACGCGGCAATCACCCATTTCCGGTCCATGGAAGCCGGATCGGCTGACATCCGATCATCGCGTGTCAGGCGGCGTCCGCCTGCACAAAGTGCCCGGCATTGACCTCGACCAAAGGCAGCCGCGTTGGCCGCTGGCCAACCGGATACCGCGGGCTTTGGATCTCGCGGGCTTCGTCGATAACTTGTGGTTTGCGCCTGGCAGGGTCCGGCACCGGGACAGAGGCCAGCAGCCGCTTGGTGTAGGCATGCCGTGGACGGTTTAGCACCTCGGCGCTTGGTCCAAGCTCCAAAATCTGGCCCATGTACATGACGGCCACGCGGTGGCTCATCTGTTCGACAACCGCCATGTCATGGGAAATGAACAGGTAGGCGACGCCAAGTTCGCGCTGCAACTCCTTAAGCAGGTCGATAACCTGAGCCCGGATCGAGACGTCCAGCGCCGAGACCGGCTCATCGGCAACGATGATCTTGGGCTTCAAGGCGAGCGCACGGGCAATCGCAATGCGCTGACGCTGGCCGCCGGAAAACTGGTGCGGATAGCGATCAAGATGGTCCGCCTTGAGGCCAACGCGTTCCAGCAGGCCTGCTGCGATCTCGCGCCGCGCCTTGCCGGTCAACTCCCGGCGATGAATGGCAAGCGGCTCCGTCACCGAGGCTTCGATCGAGAGCCTTGGATTGAGCGAGGCGTAAGGGTCTTGGAAGATCATCTGGATGTTGCGGCGCGCAGCCCGCAAATCTTCCTGACCAAGGCCCGTTATCTCCTGCCCGGCAATCGTGATCGAGCCTTCGGTGGGTTCGATCAGCCGCATCAAGGCGCGACCGGTGGTTGATTTGCCGCAGCCCGACTCGCCGACCAGACCGAGCGTTTCTCCCTCACGCAAAACGAAGGACACGTCGTCAACGGCGTGAACCATTGCCACGGTGCGTTTCATCAGTCCTTTGGTCACGGGAAAGCGCTTGACCAGACCCCGTACGCTCAGAACCGTGTCGGCATTGACTCCGGCCGTAGCCGGGGAGCCGTCACCAAGACGCGGCACCGCTGCCAGCAAGGCTCGCGTGTAAGGATGGCGCGGTGTTGCGAAAAGCGGGCGAAGCGCGTTCTCCTCGACCTTCTCGCCGTGACGCATGACGATTACCCTGTCGGCAATCTCCGCGACGACACCCATGTCGTGAGTGATGAACATCAACGCCATGCCGATTTCGTCCTGGAGCTTGCGAATGAGCGCGAGGATTTCAGCCTGCACCGTGACATCGAGTGCCGTGGTCGGCTCGTCGGCGATCAGAAGCCGTGGCTGACAGGCAAGTGCCATGGCGATCATCACGCGCTGCCGCATGCCGCCAGACATCTCATGCGGAAACTGGCTCAGCCTGCCGGCAGCATCAGGAATGCGGACGCGTTCCAGCAGCACCCGCGCCTCATCAAGCGCCTCACGAGGCGAGCAGGCACGGTGCAGCACGATGACCTCTGACAGCTGGCGGCCGATCGTCAGCACGGGATTCAGGGACGTCATTGGCTCCTGAAAGATCATCGAGATTTCGTTGCCACGGATCTGGCGCAGCGTGCGGTCATCGGCAGCCATGAGGTCGACCGAACCCCCAGAGCGGCGCACCAGCTCCATCCGCCCGGACATGTGCCCGCCCTCACGCTCGATCAGCCGCATGATCGAGAGGGCGGTGACGGACTTGCCTGATCCCGATTCACCGACAATCGCCATTGTCTCGCCAGCGGCCAGATCGAAGCTGAGGCGGCGCACGGCCTTGACCTCGCCCGCCCTGGTGTTGAACGAGACGCTCAGATCGCGAATGCTGAGCAGCGGACTTTCGCTCATTCGGCAGCCTCGCCCAGCGCCTGAAATGCAGCGATGCGCGCCTCGCGCTCCGCATGGCCCGGCAATGTCGCGAAGTCGGACATCGGGCGATACCACCGACGCGCCGTCTGCGCGACCGGAATGATCGCGCGGAAGGCATCAGCTCCGAAGACCTGCCAGTCGATGCTGTCAGAGCCAAGTTCCATGAGCCCAAAGGCCCCGCAAGCTTCGCCCGCACCATTGTCTGGTGACATCACGAAACTCTCTGTCAGCGACTGCTGTGTCAGATGCACGATGCCATCAACGGTTGTCAGGGTGTTCCAGTGCACGTGTCCTGCAAGGCAAACGGTCGGTACCTTGCTGGCGCGCAGCACATCACGAATGCGCTCGCCTTGCGCCGGGTAGGTGGATGAGCCCGGATTGCGCTGGAAGTAATAGTTGCCGATCTGCGAATGACCGGAGACCGGAACGTGGCTGGCGATCAGGAGCGGCCGGTCTGCCGCCGCGATCACCTCAGCCAACCAAGCGATGTCGCTTTCGGGACACTGAAAGCCACCGGGCCTGCGGATCAGCGTATCGGCACGCCACAGCACGAGGCGCCAGCCGCCGATGTCGAGGGTCTGGTTTGACAAGCTCTGCCCCAAAATCTCCTCGTTCTGCGCAACGCTGAGAAAATCGCGGTCATGATTGCCGCAGATGTGGTGAACCGGAGCCCACGCACGGATTGGCTCGAAGGCAGCGCTCATCTCGCGCTCCAGTCGCAGGTCGGTCTGCGGGTCTTCATCCGAGATGCGATCACCCAGATCAAGCACAAGATCGGGCTTTGCATCCGCGACGAAGGTCGCGAATGAGGCCATCAGCGAGAGCGCGCTTGCGCCCTTCTTGGCCTCGGCATCCTTGCCATGATGAATGTCGGTGACGATGGCGATCTTGAGGCTCATGCGATCAATCCTGATGGTAGAGAATGTCCCGCGCCACAGTGGCGGCGCGGGTCTATCCGAAATGCCGTTCAGTTGCTGGCAAGGCTGGCCTTGCCAGCGCGGAAATCGAGCACATAAGGAATGTGGCCGGGCAAGGGTTGCCAGTTGACGCTTTTCTTGACGCCGTAGGACTCGAACGGCTGCCAAAGCACCAACACCGGCGGGTCATTCTTGATGTAGTCCATCAACTCGCCATAGGCCTTGCGCCGGTCTTCAAGCTTTGGCGAGAAGCGGAAGCGTTCCCAGGTCGCGGCATAGCTTGCGTCTGGCTTGAAGCGTCCTTCAGCGAAGGAGGCAGCCTCGGGCGCCCACATGGTGCCGAAAGAGCCTGCCGGATCGGGGAAGTACATCGGGTTCGACCAGTTGCGCGACATCATGTCCGGCTTGTTGCCAGTCCACGCCTCATCAACATTGATCCGGACGTTGATGCCGACGGCACCCCACATTTCCTTGAGCGCCTGCGAAGCGAGAAGGGCATTGGTGTAGTAGGCCGAGCCGGTATCGAAGCGGATCTCGAAACCATCGTAGTTGGCCTTCTTGAGAAGCTCCCTTGCCTTGGCCGGATCGTATTCGAAGGTCTTCACGTCAGGCATAAACAGTCCGCCGAACTGCGGATAGGTGTGGGTGTTCGGGATTGTCGCCTTGCCGAGCCAGAGCGCTTCGTTCAGCGTCTTGCGGTCAATGGCGTAGTTCATGGCCTGACGCAGTTCCTTGCTGGCCATCTTCGGATGCTGGGTGTTGTAGATCACCACATGGAACAGTGGCGTCACCATGCTCTCGGCCCGGAGCTTCGGGTCCTGGGAGACGATGGCGACCTGATCGGGTGGCACGTTGGTGATGATGTCGACCTCGCCGTTCTTGAGCGCCGTGATGCGGCCCGAGAGTTCCGGAATGCGGCGGACAGTGACCTTCTTGAACGGTGCTTTTTCACCCCAGAAATCATCGAAACGCTCATAGACGATCCGCTGGTTTGGGATGAACTCGGTGACCTTGTAAGGGCCGGTTCCGACCGGCTTGAGGCCGAAGGCTTCGTAATCTGAAGGCTCATCCTTTGCCGGATCACCGGAGAGGCTTGCCATATAGGCCTTGGGCACGATCATCGTCTGCTGGATGTTGAACAGCGTCTCGAACAGCGGCTCTTCGCGGTAGGTCGAGACGCGAATGGTCTCGGCATCAACCACGTCAACCTTTTCGATATTGGGCAGGAAGTCCTTCTTGCGCAGGAGGTAGGGCGGGAAGGTGGTGTTGATGATCCGGTCGATCGAATACTTGATATCGTCAGCGGTCAGGGTCGCGCCATTGTGGAACTTGACGCCTTGCCTGATCTTGAACTCCATCACTGTTGGCGAGATCCGCTTCCACGAGGTCGCAAGGCCGGGCTTCCAGACGGGCTCGGACTTGGTGTGGTCCTTCTCGATCAAAGTGTCGAAGGCGTTGTAATAGTGCTGCGAGCCGACGTTGGAGTGGTCGCGGCCCGGATCGAGATAGGCGGACATGTTCTGCACGCCGACATTGAGATCCTGCGCGACGGCGGCGCTGTTCAGCGCAAGCGCGGCAACGGCACTTGCGAGGATCAGTTTCAGTCTGTTTGTCATTGGTCAACTCCTTCTGGATGATGAAAAACCGGGGACAACGAAAAACGGGGCTCAGCGCTCCCTCAGGCGAACATCGAGGTGGTCACGCAGCCAGTCGCCCAGCAGCATCACGGTGAGCGAGACCAGCATGATCAGGATGGCCGGCGAGGCGACGACCCAAGGTGCCGTCGGCATGTAGTCGCGCCCGAGACCGACCATGGATCCAAGAGTCGCGGTGGGTGGCTGGACGCCCAGTCCAAGAAAAGACAATGCGCTTTCCAGCAGGATCAGGTTCGAAATGTTGAGGGTGAACATTACGATCACTGGCGAGACGATGTTCGGCAGAACGTGCCTCACTGCAATCCGCAGAGGCGTTGCTCCTGCTGCGCGCGCCGCTTCAATGTACGGCATCTCCCGGATTGTCAGCACTTGCGCTCGGATCAGACGGGCAAACTGCGCCCAATAGGCCAGGCTGAGCACACAGACCAGAACCGTGATCGAGGCACCTGCAAGGGCAATCACCAGCAGCGCCACAAGCGTGAAAGGCACCGCGATCTTGACATCGCAAAGGCCCATGATCAGCGCATCGACGAAGCCGCCAACCATGCCAGCCACCAAACCCGCAAGTGCTCCCAGCAACAACCCGAGAGCTGCGCCGAACAAGGCGATCAGCAAGGTTAGCCTCAGTCCATACAGACAACGCGACAGCATATCGCGGCCAAGTTGATCGCTGCCAAGAAGATACCGTGGATCAGCGCGCTCGAAGCCAACCGGCGGGCGAAGGCGCGCCAGCAGTCGCTGCGCATCAGGCTCGAAGGGTGCAATCAGCGGCGCGAAGACAGCTGCTCCGATCAGCAGCAAGGCGAGCAAGGCAGCAATCGCAATGACAGGATCAGGCCGGAACCGCGCCGCTCTTGCCTGTGCCGGTTCGAGATCCGGTCCGGCGGCCGCGTCGTGCATCGGCACTGCAGCTTGCGGGATGCTGCTCAGGCTTGTCGGCAACCCGTGCTTGTCAGCCACGTCACTCATGCTGACGCTCCGCCGAGGCGCACGCGCGGATCAACAGCGCTGTAAATCAGATCGATGATCAGGTTGATGGTGACCACGGCGCAAGCCACAATCAGAACGCCGAATTGCAGTACCGGATAGTCGCGCCTGAGCGTCGCGCCGACCAGCAGATCACCAATCCCATTCCAAGCGAAGACGGTTTCAACCACGACCGCCCCTGACACCAGCGTTGTCATCTGCAGCCCAATGACCGTTATCACGGGGATCAGGGCGTTGCGCAGCCCATGACGCAGGATCACATCTGTTTCCGAAAGACCCTTGGCGCGCGCCGTGCGCATGTAGTCCTGCGACAGCACATCCAGCATGGCATTGCGGGTGTATCGTACCAGCGACGCGACGAAAAAGGCCGAGAGGGCCATGACAGGCATGATGTAATGCGCCAGCGTGCCTGAACCCGAACTCGGCAACCACTGCAGCGTGTAGGAGAATGTCAGCAGAAACAGGATGGCCAGCACAAAATTGGGGATGGCGTAACCGATGAAGGCGAACAGCAGGACTGTGTTACCCAGGATGGTGCTGCGCCAGACTGCTGCGATTACGCCGAGCGGAACACCAATGCCGATTGTCACGGCCAGAGTGGCGCTGAGCAATGACAGGCTGCGCCAGACCCGCTCGCCAAAGATCACCGCAACCGAGCGGCGCTCCATCAGGCCAAGCCCGAACTCGCCATCGACCAGCGATTTCCAGAAACTGAGATATTGGGTCATCAAAGGCTGATCGAGGCCGAAATAGGCGATCATGGCCGCGCGCGACTGCGCGTCGAGCCCTTCGGGCATCAGGAAATCAATGGGATTGCCGCTGATGCGCGTGGCCAGGAACACGACGGTGGCGATCACCCACAAGGTGATCAGCATGCGTCCGAAGCGACCGACCAGGTATTCAAGCATGAGCCATCATCCCTCGCGCTGCCTCAGCCTTCGGAGAACTGCCCGGCTGCATTGAGGCACATGCGAACTAGACGGGACTCATGACGCCTTGGTGACGTTTCAATAGCGGAGCGCATGAAAATTTGAGAAATACTCAGTTCCCGCTGATGGAGCGGGTTCCTGTGGACATAGCGGGAAATCACCCCCCCAACCGTCACTCTTCCGGATGGCACATGACCACCCAACAGACTATGTGCTGTCGTAGGAGGAAGGCATATGGACTTTGTGCTCGCACGGTTGAAAGCCTCGTTGCTTGAAATGCCGCCAGCTGCGCGGCGTATAGCCACGGTTATGACGACGTCGCCTGACAAGGTGATCCGGATGTCTGTCAGCGAACTGGCCGCAACTGCAGAGGTCAGCGAGGGCAGCGTCATTGGGCTCTGCCAGCAGCTGATCGGAAAGGGTTTTCCCGAGCTGAAGATCGCCATTGCACAGGAGATTGCGGCGGGCCAGTCGCTGTTGCACGAAGACGTCGTAGCAGCCGACGACGCCGCCACCATCGCCCGCAAGATTGGCTCAAGCCATACGCTGGCGATCGAGGACACGATCAAGGTGCTTGATCCAGAGGCTATCGACCGGGCGGTGAGTTTCATGGCTGCCGCCAGCCGGCTGGAATTCTTCGGTATCGGAACAGCAGCGCCGATCGCCGAAGATGCAGCCTACCGTTTCCTCAGGCTTGGCATTCCGACAAAGTGCGTGACCGACTCGCACATCCAGGCTGTGAGCGCGGCTTTCACCGGCCCGGGCGTCACCACGATCACTATCAGCCATTCGGGACGCACGCGCGAAACCATTGCTTCGACGCGGATCGCCCGCCAGGCTGGTGCCAAGACCATCTGCATCACCAATTATGGCAAGTCGCCGCTTCAGCAGCACTGCGATGTCGTCCTGTTCACCGCTGCACAGGAAACCAAATACCGGATGGAAGCGCTGTCGAGCCGTATCGCCCAGATGGTCGTGATTGATGTGCTCTATGCAAGGCTGGCGACCGAACGCTGGTCGGAATCGCTCGATGCGATCAAGCGCTCACACGATATCCTCTCGACCAAACGCACCGACAGCGCGCTAGAATAGCGCGCTTCCCGACCCGGTCAGGTCACCTACCGTGCGGCCCACCCTGTCACCGACCTCGATGAAGCGGATCTGCGCATCCTGTGCGGCAAGGCCGTCCGTTGAGCGATTGTCGCCAATCATCACGGCTTGCGAGCCAGGAACATGGAGCCGCCTCAAAGCCTGCCTCAGCATGTTGCCATCGGGCTTGCCGAAGACCTTGTCGGGTGACCGCCCGGCTATCGCCATCACGGCCAGCATCAGGCTTCCCGCTTCTGGAACCCGCCAGTTGCCTTCGCCAGGGTGGTAGACATCAGCGTTGCTGACATAGAATTTTGCACCGGCCACGATGGCGTTGGCGGCTTCAGCGAGCTTGCCGTAATTGAAATTCTCGTCACGCGCGACGAGCACCGCCTCCGGAGCGTGGCTTTCAATGGTCAATCCCAGCGCTTGAGCATGTGCGATGAGGGTAGATGATCCCAGGATCATCACGCGGCCGCCGGCATGGCTGGCTGCCAGGTATTCAAGCGCCATCATGCCAGCCAGAAAGATGCGGCTCGGCCGGATGTCGAAGCCAAGCGTGCCAAGCATGACGGACATTGTCTCGACGGTGTCGCTTGAGTTGTTCGAGACGATCGCAATTCTCGTTCGGTTTGCGTTGACGAAATCAACCGCACCGGTGATGGCTCGGCCACCCCTGATCAAGGTGCCGTCGAGATCAAGCAGCAAAGCCCTCATCTCGCCTGGGGGCGCTGTCGTGAACGAAACGCGACGCTCTGCAACCGCAATGGATGTCCCAAGCTCTGTCATCAGGCCACCCCGGGCAATGGAGGATACGAATCAACCATCCGATCAATAAATAAAACTCATATGTCATGATGATGTCACTGATTATCCAATAGCGTGCCGACGTTTGCCCTAGGCGCCCCGCTCGCCATCGTGCTCTTTCAGAGTCAGATCAAGCAGGCTTTGTTTCGGTCAGGATCAAGGGACGATCAATGTCATCGACCGAGATGTTCCACCCGCAACCACGTCACCAGAGAACTGACTCATCATGAAAGTCTACATCATTTCCGACATCCACCTGCTGGCCCCCGGCGAGACCTCGAAAGGTCTCGATACGGCCGCGCGGTTTGACCTTGCTCTCAACGATCTCGCCGAGAACCATGCGGACTCCGATCTCTGCGTGCTTCTGGGCGATCTCGCCGATCATGGTGCCGAGCCCGCTTACCGTCAGTTGGAAAGTCGGCTGAAGGACATCAAGGTTCCTGTCCGCGTGCTGATCGGCAATCACGATGACCGCGACACATTCCGCGCCGTGTTCCCGAACCTTGCCGCCGATGAGCACGGTTTCGTCCATTCTGTGCTGGACACCGCCAAGGGCCGCCTGATCTTCCTTGACACCTTCGAACCAGACTATGTGAATGGGCATCTGTGCGAAAAGCGGCTGGCCTGGCTCAGCGCGCGGCTGACCGAAGCTGCTGATAGGCCCGTCTACATCTTCATGCACCATCCGCCTTTCGAGATCGGCATGCGTGTCGATGCGATCAACATGCGCGACGCTGCTGCTTTCCGGGCTTGCCTGACATCCCATGGCGATGTTCGCCAGATCGTGGCGGGCCATACACACCGCACCTGCTCAGGCGTCTGGCAGGGTCTGCCTTTCATCAATGTCGGTGCCGTGCACTACAATCAGGGGGTGAAGTTCACCGGCACAGCAGGACCTGTTCCGCGTTATCTTTTCCCTGTGTTCACATCGATCATGCTTCTCGGCGACGACAGCCTCGTGGTGCATCATCAGGATGTGTCGACCAACCGCATTCAGCTTCCCGTCCAACTGTTCCCCGAGCAAAGGATCCAGGAGATCATCGCACGCGGTGGACGGATCAGCGCCTGAAACATGACGCCAATCTCCGAAGCCCTGGAGGAGACGCGCGGCAGGTTCGCCAGCCTGCCGCGCAATCTCAGAGCTTCGATTCTGGTCATTCTGGCGTTCGTCACCTTCGCCGGCATGGCTGTGATGTTGCGGACACTGAATGGGTCCATCCCGGTCATCGAGATCATCTTCATCCGGCAGCTTGCGGCGCTCATCCTAATGGCTCCAGTCTACGCGCGGTACTGGCCGGAGATCCGCACGCCGCAGCGTCTGCCGCTCCATCTGATGCGCGGCTTGACGGCAACCGGCGCGATGTTCTGCGGCCTGTCCGCTGTCATCCTCATCCCTCTTGTTGACGTCACTGCGATCAATATGACGGAGGTCCTGTTCTCCACGGCCTTTGCCGCGGTCTTGCTGCGGGAAAAGGTGTCGCGCGCGCAATGGATTGCGGCGCTTGTCGGCTTTGTCGGCGTGCTGATCATGATGCGCCCTTTTTCCGGAGGTTTCGAATGGGGCAGCACGCTGGCGCTGTGCGGCGCCATCTGCGGGGCCTTGTCCATGGTGGCGATCAGGCTGGGTGCGCATCACGACCGCGTCGAGACCGTGACCTTCTGGCAAGGGTTGGTGGTGATGGCCATCGTCACACCATTTGCCTTGCTCTCATGGGTTACACCAAACCTTGAACAGGCCCTGCTGCTGGCCCTGATGAGTTTGGCCTTCACAGCGGGGCAATGGCTGTTCACCGCAGGATTGAGAACCGGAGACGCCGCCGCGATTGCCCCTCTGGGGTATCTGCGCCTCTTGCTGATGTCGCTGATCGGATGGTTCCTTTATGCCGAGATACCGACATGGGCGACTGCGCTGGGCGCGATCCTGGTGATGAGTTCGGCCATCTTCACCATCCGCAACAATGCGCGCCGAAGGGCTGATACTGTGGCATCACCCGAAGCTCAGCCATAAAACCTTTGCATAATCTCAACCGCTTTTGCCGCGTCTCGGGTCCAGCAGCTGGCCAATCATCGCGACAAGCCCATTTGCCAGAACGACTGCCGTTGCAATGACGATCACGGTCGCTTGCGTGACCGTGTAGTCGCGCCCCAGCACGGAATCCAGCGTGAGCCGACCAAGACCGTTATGGCCGAACAGGACTTCCATGGTCACGGTCCCGCCAGCAAGCCCACCAAGCACGAGGCCAGTCAGTGCCAGCAGCGATGGCAGCGCGTTTGGCAGCACGTGCCGCAGGACGATCACGCGGCGTGGCACACCCTTGGCCAGCGCCGTGCGGACATAGGCGCTTTGCCGCGCCTCCTCGATGTCTTCCAGCAAGGGCTTGGCAATCTGTCCGGCGATGTCGATGCCCAACACTAGGGCCGGCAGCCACAGATTGCCAAGAAGGGGCATCCAGCGCAGCCACAGTACGAAGACCAGAATGAAGGCGAAGCCGACACAGAAGGTCGGGAAGGCGACCGACCAGACGTTCAGCGCTTCAACAAAGAGACGCCAGGGCGACTTTGGCCAGATCGCCGCGGCAAGTGCCGCGCCAATCCCCAGCGACATGCCGATGACGAAGGATAGCGCACCGAGCTGAAGCGTTGCCGGCAAAGCAGCCCAGATCATCTCCGAGATCGGGCGCTGGAAGCGCAGGGATACGCCAAAATCCCCAGTGAGCGCGTTGATGCTCCAGATCACGAGTTGCTCTGGCGAGGAGCGGTCCAGCCCCAGTTCCTGGCGAAGCTGTTCCATCTGGCCGGTGCTGAAGCCGCCTTCGCTCGCCAGCAGTTCGACAATATCGCCAGGAACGATGCGCAAGAGGACGAAGACAAGAACCGCGATGCCAACAACCAATGCGAGGCTCCGGCCAACGACAGCCATTGCACCGAGCAGGACGGCAAGGTTCATCGGGCGAGATCCCGCTGGATCGGGTCAAGTCTTCGGCGTGCCTCACTGCCAATCACCGCAACGCAAAGGGTGAGAAGGGCAAGAGCCAGTGCTGGCGCCATGACGGCTGTCGGATTGGTTTCGAAAAACCGCGAGGCTTGTGCGATCATCCGGCCCCAGGTCGCGCTGTCGGGTGCTGCGCCCAAACCCAGAAAGCTCATTACGGATTCAGTCACAATGCAGCGCGGGAAAATGATCGCTGTCTGCGTCACGATCGGCCCAATGATGTTGGGGAGCAGATGCCGAAAAGCGATCCGCATCGGCCTTGCGCCGACAGCCATGATGGCACCGATGTAGGGCAACGCACGTTCGCGCCGGTAGGCCTCCCGCGCCACCAGCGCAAAGGTGGGCGCAAATGTCAGACCGACCGCCAGCGCGACCGGACCGATGCCGGACCCCAGCGCTGCCACCAGCACCAGCGCCAGCAGCACACCCGGCATGGCGCGCAGGAGATCGACAAAGCCGAAAAACACCCAGCGCGTGGTGCCCCCGATTGCAGACGCAGCCAGACCAAGCACGACGCCGACGGCCGCAGCGACGCCCAGCGCCAATGCGGCGACAAGCAGGCTCATGCGCAGGCCCGTGATCAATCGGGCCATGATATCCCGTCCGAGATGGGCTGTTCCAAGAACATACATTTCGGATGCTGGTCGATTGCGCTGGCGCAGGTTCTGCGCCAGCGGGTCAAGGCCGTAAAGCTCGGGGCCGATCAGCGCCACCAGGATCGCGGCAACGACAAGCGCCGTTGCTATCCAGACAGCGAGTGGCAGTCTCAGCCTTTGCTTTGGCGGAGCAAGCGCCAGAGGTGGACTGATCTCGAGCGTCATCAGGCCTGCGTCATCCAGGTGAAGGCCAGACCGCCATCAACCCGATGTGGCGACCAGGTGAAGCCGCCTGAAAACCCGCGAACTTCAGGACGGGAGGCATAATGTTCCGAAGAATGACCAGCAACGACCGTGTAGTAGCGGTCGATCGAACGCTGCCATGCTTGCAGATAGAAATCGCGACGTTTTTCATCGTTAACCTCAGCCACGGCTGCCAGCGTCAGCCGGTCGAATTCAGGATCCTGAACCCCGCCCCACAGGACAGGGTTCGGCCCATCTGACATCATCCGCACATAGCGCAGGAAGATATCCGCGCGCGGACCCGACCCCATCGGTGCCAGATCCCAGTCATAGTCGCCGAGCCGCCGTTGTGCGCCCAGATCATCGAGGGCAATGTGTTCGATCCTGAAGCCTAGCTCTCTCACCATCTGCACAGCAACTTCAGCGTAGGCGTTCTGCCACGAGACAACGCGCAGAGGCGTAGTCGCCGGGTTGATGCCCTCTTCACGCAGGATGGCGCGTGCCTTGGCCAGATCGAGTTTGGCGTGAGCATCCCGTTCATGCATCGCCTTGTCGAAATAGAAGTTGCCGGGAGAAACCATCTGGTTGGTCACGATGCCGCGCTCGCCGGCGATAAAGGACATGTAGGCCGACTTGTCGAGTGCATAGGACACGGCCTCGCGAACGCGCACCTTGTCGAAGGGTGGCCGAGGCTTGCGGTTGTTGAACGACCAGAAATACCAGGTCGTGTCCCGCAGCGGGTGGATATTGTAACCCGGCAATCGTGCGATATCGGCGAGCTTGTCATTGGCCAGCGAGACAATCTGCAGATCCCCGGCCCTGAGCGCCACATCGCGCTGTTCGTTGTCCGAGAGATCAAAGCGGACCGCGTCGAGATAGGGTTTGCCCTCCTGCCAATAGCCTTCATGGCGCGGGGCCATGAGTTCCACCTTTGGCGTCCAGCGCTCGAACTTGAACGGGCCGGTTCCGATGGGACGTGAAACAGTCTCGTTCCAGCCTGCGCTTTCCGGCGCGATGATCCACAATTCGGAGAGAAGGTTCAGCAGTGGCGCATAAGGCTTCTGCATCTTGACGACAAAGGTGGCGGAATCCGGCGTCTCGAAGCCGGCAACCTGCTTCATGGCGGATGCAAGCCAACCGCCGGTGATCTTTGATTTCACACGTTCGAAATTGGCGAGAAAATCCGCGGAGGTCATGACCCTGTTGTTGTGAAAGCGGACATTTGGACGGATTTTGAAGGTGTAGACCGTGCCATCAGGCGAGATGGTCCAGCTCTCTGCCAGAAACGGTTTCACGCCTCCGTCATCAGCGATCGATGTCGGCGCTTCCACAATCACCTGCGCCACCGAGATCGATCCTGTGTGCCGATGGAAATCGGAGGTGTCGAGCCCACCCGCAGCATAGCGCAGGACACCGCCACGGCGCGGCGTCGCCTGGGTTTGCGCGAAGGCTGGGAGGGACAGGCCGGCAGCGCCGGAAGCGGCTGCCAGCAAGAGCGCACGACGATCTACGGGGAATTGCATGATAACCTCCTGAAGATGGGTCAGACAGATGGGTCGGGCTTGGATTGCAGCGGCCTGCCATCGAGCCCTGATGTGTCAAGTTCGAGATGTGCGAGGATTGTAGGGGCGATATCGACCAGGGAAGTGGCTTCACTGCGGGACCCGCCAGCCTCAAAGCCGTGGCCAGCGACGACCAGAAAGGGATGGGTTTCGAAAGCGCCCATGCCGCCATGCGAGCCGTTGTGGAGCGTGCGGCCAGTGGTATCGAAACGCGTGGCGACGAAGGTGCTACCGGGCACCCCGAAAGCATTCGCCTCGTCCGTGCTCGCCATTCCAATCGCGAGCATGACGCCGGCATCAGGCACATGGCCGATGCTGGCCAAATGATCATGCCGGATGATCGGTCCGCACCATTCACGCTGGCTGAGCCAGTCAACAAGTCTGTCGATCCGCTGATCCTCTGCGTGGGCCGCATAGACCAGAAAGCCCGTCCCCTGCGGCACGATCACCAAAGAATTGTCATCGGCATCATCTTTGAGGCCCGCGGCGATGATCTCCGCCTCGACCGGCACATAGGCGCGGACTGTTTCATGGCCGTGGTCAGATCCGGCCAGCAGCAGGATGTCGTCCCCGACCTGGTCAAGGCCCTCGACCGTGTCGATGACATGTCCAAGAAGCCGGTCCGCTTCGCGGATCGCTGCGTTTGAGGCGGGCGAACCCAGTGGGTGATCGTGCTGGGTATCGTCGGGGTTCGACAGCCACAAAACGGCGTTGGCAGGCTTTCGCTCGCGGAGCACCTCCCTGACAAAACGCTCCGTCATGGCCGCATCCCCGGCGGGCGAGAGTGTGACATGGAGCGGATCACTCGCCGGCAAACGGCCCGGTGCCTGGCTGATGGCGCGGTGATAGACATGGCCATGCCCATCGGGATCATGCGCCAGCGCAGCTCCCGGAGATGCATTGGCAAACACGATGCCGCCTCCGATGTCCCTGACACGCTCGGCCAGTGTCGGCACATGCAGCGTGCGGCCGGACCGTGCCCGCCAGATATCGAAAAACTCAGGCTTGCCAACATCATAAGAGATGAAACCGGACGCGTCAGGCAAAGCCATCTGATTGCCGTGCAAGCGGTGGCGGGTTGGCCAGCAGCCTGTGGCAACGCTGGCTGATGATGCGCGCGTCGCGGACGGGAAGATCGCCCGGTGGGCTGTGAAGCTTGTGCCTGCGCTGCGCAGGCGGCCGATATTGGGCAGATCCAGGCCGAAGGCGTGGTCAGCCCTGAGGCCATCGAGGATGACTGTGACGGCGCGTTTCATGATGTGATCTTTCGTTCCTCAACAAGCAGGTTCGAACTGGATGGCCGACGCGGAGGCCGCAGACACCGTTGCAAGGTCGAGTTGCAGTTCATGGGCAGGGTAATGGTCACGGCCGTCTTCGGTGCGCCAAACCAGCCTTGCGAAGTGATCCAGGCTGACCACACCGAGCGGTGTCGCGAAGGTGAAGCCCTTGCCTGTAGCAGCGAGAAAGCGGATGCCTGGAACTGGATTGAGGCCCGGCAGGATCGGATGGGTCGGCAATTTCAGCTGGTGCGACACGTCATAATGGGTGATCACGCCGTCGACCTTGGCGACGAACCAGCAGTGCATTCCCGGCGCCCGGTTCATGCCCTCCTTGAACCAGAAGCCGGCGCAGTAGGCAGCCGTCAGGCCGACGGCCTTGCAGGCAGCGACGCAATAGCCGTGCATGTCGAGGCAATGCCCGCGTGTCGGCTTGCTCAGCAGTGGAACGCTGTCATGCCCATCCATAAGGTTTCCCGGGCCGTGGCCATACCAGAAGACCTCGCCCGCATGATCGACGATCCGTCGCAGAGCTTCTGCCTCTGTCTTCGCTCCGTCGACAATATCGCGGACGAATGTGGCAAGCTCGGTTGAGGCGCGGGCATAACGCGTGTCAGGCGCATCCCAGATCCAGTCCGGCGGATCACCTGTGAAATCTTCGATCGTGTAGTGCAAGACAGGGCGGCGCGGAGCGGCAGTGGGCCGGATAATGTAGCTGCTCTGGCGCGAATTGTCGGCCACCACCTCGGAGACAATCTCGCCATCCTCGACCGTCAGCGCCGTCTGCCGAAAGCCGAAAGCGTCAACCAGCCTTGGTGCGAGAAGCAGCGGCGAGCCGGGCGGAACGGGGTCGCTCATCACAATGGTCAGGGTGGTCATGGCAAGCTCTCCGAACGAACGAGACTTTTTGCAACTTCGGGTCCGCTCGCGTGAACCGTCAGCGGCAGGGAACGGCCTTCTTCTGTTTCGAAGGCCAGCAAATTGTCCGGTGAGACCGCGATGGAAACGTTTTCTCCTTCGCGATGCCGGATCTGATGCACGGGATCGAGCAGCCGCAGGACGCCAATCTCCGTCTCGATTTCATAGAGCACTTCGCGGCCCATCGGCTCGACCAGGGCAATGCGTCCTGGCAGTCCCTCGGCAGCAAAACGCAGATGTTCAGGCCTGAGGCCAACCGTGACTGACGCCAAGGATCGATCCTGTAACGAGGCAGCAGCGGCACCGACCCTGATCTCACCATGGGCTGGCTTGAGCGTGACCAGGTTCATCGCCGGACTGCCGATGAAGCCAGCCACGAACAGGTTCGCGGGATGACGATACAGCTCATCAGCCGTACCCACCTGTTCAATCCGGCCCCGGTTCATGATGACGATCCGGTCAGCCATGGTGGTGGCTTCGATCTGGTCATGGGTCACCAGCACCGTTGTCAGGCCAAGCCGACGCTGCAGTCGGCGTATTTCGCTGCGCATGGCGTGGCGCAGGCTGGCATCGAGATTGGACAAGGGCTCATCGAGCAACAGAAGGCGCGGCTCCTTGACAAGTACCCTTGCCAGCGCGACCCGCTGCTGTTGACCACCGGACAGCTGGTGTGGCCGCCGGTCCAGCAACTCCCCGATCTGGACGATCCCGGCCGCGCGGGCCACGCGCTCAGCCCGCAACGTCTTCGGAATCTTCAGCATGTCCAGCGGGAATGCGATGTTCTCGCGAACTGTCATGTGCGGATAAAGCGCATAGGACTGGAAGACGAGGCCGATGCTGCGGTCCTTCGCCTCCATCGCAGTGACATCATCGCCATCGAACAGGACACGGCCGCCCGTCGGGGTCTCGATGCCTGAAAGCATGAACAATGTCGTGGACTTGCCGCAGCCCGAAGGCCCGAGAATGGCCACGAACTCGCCGTCCAAAATGGTCAGATCAATGGCATCAACAGCCTTGACGGCACCGAAGGTCTTGGACAGGCATGTGATGGTGATCGCTGCCATGCCAACCTCACCGGATGCCAGAGGACACGAACGTGTCCATCACGCGCTTTTGCAGCACGAAAAACACCAGCAGCGCTGGCAGCGAAGCCAGGGTGACGCCGGCCATCAGCGGCCCAAAGGAATCGACGCCTTCAGAATCCAGGAACCGGCGTATGCCGATCTGGATCGTGCGCATTTTGTCTGAATCGGTCACCAGAAGCGGCCAGAAATACTCGTTCCAGCATTCGATGAAGGCGACAATCACCAGCCCCGCAATGGCGGGACCCATATTGGGCACGATGATCCGCCACAGGATCTTCCAATGTGATGCACCATCTGCGCGCGCCGCATCGATCAGCGGCTTGGGAAATTGCATCATGTGCTGACGCAAGAGGAAAACGCCGAAAGGAAAGGCGAGGTTTGGGATGATCAACGCTGCCCAACTGTCGAACCAGCCCAGTTCCACCACCATGATGTAGATCGGGATCATGGTCAGCGAGTGAGGGATCATCAGGGCGCCAAGCACGAGCGCGAACAGCGCGTTGCGAAAGCGGAACTCGAAGCGGGCAAAGGCATAGGCGGCCAGAACGGCGATCAGCACCTGTCCGGCAACGCGAAGAATTGTCGTCGCGAACGAGTTCCACAGATAGACATCAAATGACACGGCGAAAAGCCTTCGGAAGTTCTCCAGCGTTGGCTGCTGCGGCCAAGGCAAGGCGGAATAGACTTCCGGCTGTGATTTGAACGCTGTCAGCGCCACCAGTGCCATAGGGATCAGGATCAGGCAGCACAGCGTTGCGGTGACGGCGTGTCCGATGGCGCGGGAACTGGCTGAGAGCCGAACCATGCGGGCCTCAGCGATAGTGTACGAACCGGTCGAACAGCCGGAACTTCACGAGAGCAACGATCATCAGGAACACGAACAGCAACACCGTCGCGGCTGCCCCCTGGCCGACGGAGAAGTTCATGAACGTGTACTGGTATGTCACGTAAAAAAGATTGGTTGTGGCGTTGGAGGGCCCGCCCTTGGTGAGCATGTCGATCGGCGTGAACACCTGCTGCATGGTGAAGATCACGGTTGAGATCAGCACGAAAAGCGTGGTTGGCCCGAGCATCGGCCAGATCAGCCGGCGCAAGATCACACCATCGCTCGCGCCATCAATCCGCATTGCATCGATCAGGCGGTGTGGAATGCGCGTCAGCCCGGCCAGAAACAGCAGCACATGGAAACCGAAGATCTTCCAGGTTGAAATGCCGATGATGGTTCCGAGCGCTGTTTCAGCACGCGTCAACAGCGGCGGCAGCTTGATGCCCACACTGGACAGGACCAGGTCGAGATAGCCGCCCAGCGGCGACAAGATCCAGAGCCAAGCCACTGACACGGCGACGAAGGAAATCATGGTGGGAAGGAACAGCACGGTGCGATAGATTTCGCCCCGGCTGCCCATCGACCAGATGAACACCGCAAAGGGGATCGGCAACAGCACCTTAAGCGGTATCGACACGAGGATCGTGACAACGGTGTTCCAAAGTGCGGCGCTAAACAGATCGCTGTCGATGACATCTTCGTAGTTGGCGATCCCGACATAGCGGACTGGCACGCCCGGATTGAGGTTCCAGGACGTGACGGAGAGGTAGGCCGTGTGCAGCAAAGGCCAGAAGGTGAAAATGCCGAGCAGCAGGATCAACGGCGCGAGGTAGAGATATGGCGCGGCCTCAAAACGTTGGCGACGGGGCGCAAGGCTCCCGAGCCCGGCAAGATCACCTTGCGCAAGCGCGGTCATGCCGGTCAATTCGCCCGCGACAGCGCAGCGTTTGCCCGCCTGACCGCCTCCGGCACAAGCTGAGAGGCGGGACCCTTGCCCGCCCACAGATCATCGATCAGCGTTGCGACAGTGTTCTCTGCCTGCAGGGCGTTGGGATGGTTCCAGGTTTCGGTCGCGATAGTGTCAGGCATTTGCGCGATCACCGGGCGGACATACGGAAAGCTCTCGACATAGCTTTGCATGGCCGGGTCACGCAGCGGTTCGCGCATCAGCGGCATGTACCCTGACTCGCGGGACCACTCATTGGCGATGGTCAGCTCCGACAAGAACGCCATGAACCGCAAAGACGCTTCGCGGCGCGGCCCGGGTGGCGAGAACAACATGAAGGTTCCGCCCGAATTGGGCACACGCCGCTGTGTGCGGCCTGGAAACAGAGGGTATTGGGCCACACCGAGTTCAAAGCGACCCTTGGCGGAATCGACTGCCTGCCGCAGCAGCGCCGACGATGTTATGTACATGGCCAGCCGCCCGCCCAGAAAGGCTGCGGTCCACTGCTGGTCATTGGCGATCGGCATGACCTTGTGCGTGACGGCAAGATCCTGCCAAAGTTGCAGGCCAGCCAGCGCCTCGGGGCTGTCGAGCACCACACGATCGCCGCTCTCCGAGACGTAACGGCCACCGGCATTGTTGGCCATCAGCATCGTGCCGTAAAACTTGTTCGAGCCGTGAATTTGCGCGACACCGGGAATACCCGATTGGGCCTGTATCCTCTTGGCCCACTCGATGACCTCATCCCAGGTGCGGGGCGGTGCGTCGACGTTCAGGCCGGCTGCACGGACCAGATCGCGGTTGTGGTAGAGCATCGGCGTGCCAAAGGCATAGGGCACGGCATAGATCTTGCCGCCATGCCTGCCGACATCGAGAAAGTTCGGCAAGTAGTTTTCAAGCCATTTTGCTTGCGCCGGATCCTCGTCGAAGGCCACAGCCGGCGTGCGCATCCGGTAAAACTGAACCCGGATGCCGATGACCGTGCCAAGATCGACGGGGCGGCGAGCGGCGAGCGCCGCCTGCAACTCCGCAGTGATGGTCGCATCCGTCTTGAAAACATCCGTTACCTTGATGTCAGGGTTGGCGGCTTCGAAGCGCCTGATGATGTCCTTGAAGGCTTCGCCGCGGCGGTCATTCTGATAGTGATAGACCGTGATTTCCGTCTGCCGGGCCTGCCCAATGGCGGGTGCAGCGATTGGCGCGGCAAGCGCCGTGGCGACAAGTGTTCGACGTGTCAGCATCGTGTCGTCCCCCCCCCCGTTAAGGCAACGATCAATGCCCGATTGGTGATGACGGCCTTATGACAGGCTGAGGAAAACTTAGCCCTACCTCTCAATCAAGTGTCATTTCCTCGTCACGCAAATCTGGAACGTTGACACTCGTAACCGCTCAAAGAGCAGGGCCATGTCCTTTGTCATAGCGCACATCACCGACACGCATCTGTCACACGGCAAGCCGTTCTTTCTCGATAATTTCGCTGTGGTGACAGCCCAAATGCGGGCCTTTCAGCCCGACCTCGTGATCAACACAGGCGATATCTCGCTCAACGGCGCAGACGATCTTGCCGATCTTCGCGATGCAAAAGCCCTGCACGATGACATGGGCCTGCCCTGGCGCGCGATCCCCGGCAATCACGATGTCGGGGACAACCAGGAGACGGCCAGCAGGCAGCCCACAAATGCAGAGCGCCGCGCCCGCTGGCTTGAGGTGTTCGGTCAGGACTGGTGGGTCCAGGATGTGCCGGGCTGGCGTCTGCTCGGGATCAACTCGCTGCTTCTCGGGAGCGATCTGCCGGAGGCGAGCGAACAGCTGGCCCTTGTTTCTGCGGCTGTCTCAAGCCTCGAAACACGCCAGCTTGCGCTTTTCCTTCACAAGCCATTGTTTCATGGCACACTGGACGATGCTGACTTTGGCGGACATGCGGTCAACCCTGCGCCGCGCGAACAGCTATTGGCACATCTCGGCGCTGTCACACCGCGGCTGGTCTGCTGCGGCCATCTGCATGAATACCGCGAACAGGCTCTCGGCACCCTGCATCAAGTCTGGGCCCCTGCCATTTCCTTTACCTTGTCTGACTGGTTCCTCCCGACACATGGCGGCGAACATATCGTTGGTTACATCAAGCTGACGCTTGAGGCGGATGGCAGTTTTGAGACGGAGCTTGTGCAGCCAGAGGGCCTGGTCGCCCACGACCTCGCCGATTTCCCCGAGGCTTACGGCGATCTTCGGGCCATCAAGGCGCGCATGGATGCGCAGAAGGATGCTGCCGAATGACCTCCATGGCAAACAAAAGCGTGGAGCAGGAAACCGCCCGCCACCCGCTGATCTCGAACTTTCGTGATGCTGGCGGTGCAGGGCTTAACCTTGGCCAGATGCACCGGGGCCGCCTTTACCGTTCAGCAGCGCCGGGCAGGCTCAATGCGACGGATATCGACGCGTTCAGAAGTCTCGGCGTGGCGACCATTGTCGACCTCAGAGGCCTGCAGGAGGCGGCTCTGGCGCCAACACATATCCCGGACGGGAGTGACATTATGGTTGTCCAGATGCCGGTGGAGCCACGCACGTCGGGTCTGGTCCGTCAGGCGCTCGCCGACGGCAGCGCTCATCCTGACCTGATGCGTGACCTCATGATCCAATCCTACCGGCACTATGTCGGAGACAGCGCGCCGGCTTTTGGCGAAGCGCTGACCGCGCTGCTGACCGTGCAAGCTCCGGCGCTTGTGCATTGCACGGCTGGCAAGGACCGGACGGGTTTTGTGATCGCCGTCATCCAGTCGGCCTTGGGCGTGAGCGATGATGACATCATGGCAGACTATCTCAGGACCAACACGGACTGGGACCGTGCCAGCGCCTCGGCGCATCTGAAAGGCGGCTCTGCCGCTGTTGGCCCGATCCTCGTTGCCGACGCCGATTATCTGGGCGCCGCTTTTGATGAAATCACCCGTCGCGATGGCAGCGCCATCGACTTCATCCAGCGCGCAACCCAAGGGCGCGTCACCTCAGCCCATATCGATAGGCTCGTTCAGCACGGAAACTGACAAGTGGCGTGCGAAGCGGCATCAGGTCAGCCTCGCCGGGCGCTCTCTGTTGGCCGATCGCACCGAATGGGTCTGCCAGGCCGTCGAGATATCACCAACCGGCGTCCTGCTGCGCGGGCAGGCACGCCCCTATCCCGGCCAAATCGTGGTGGTCTATCTGTCCGCGTTCGGGCGCAACGAGGGCAGCGTCGCCCGGTGTCAACCAGTGCGCCATTTGACCCCAGATCGGCGTCGAAGCGTGAACCCGCCGCACACCCCTTAGGTGCTTGTTAGACTTAGTGAATTTCGTCCTCTACCGGGGTCAGGATCGGAAGCCGAATGGGGCCAAACTTCCACGCTTGTTAACAGCGGGATATCCGCGAGCATCTAGCCGAGCAGCTTCGATGCCTCGACGCGATTGGGCCGACTTGAAGCCACGCTAGGAGCCGACGCTCAGTCGGGCTGCAACATTGGTCCGCCGTGAGTTTGCGATGGCAAGCGCAAGACTGAAGAGCGCAATCAGTGGAAGGTTGCTATCTTGTAACGCTTAGGCCCCGCTCCACTAGAGCGTTTTCGGTTTAATCCGGCTCATATCCTGCGGCAGTGAAGAAGTTGGCTGCCTCGGCTGGCGTGACGAGGTCGATGAGGCGTCCGATGGCGTCCCATAGCGCCGGGATCGTT
>JAIYDY010000122.1 GCA_027487245.1 Hyphomicrobiales bacterium | reverse complement strand
GTAGCTGAGCTTGGCGCATATCGCTTCCGTGATTTCCAGCGTTGTCATGGGCCGCGCACCTTCGCGCAGTGCGTCCATGACCATGCGGTTTAGCTTGCCCTGTCCGAACAGCTTGACGCGGCGAACCCGCTTGTTCGGGATGGCCTTGGGATCGCGCTCGGGGTCCAGGATGGCCAGCGATGCGTCCAGATGGCACAGCGAGGCACGCAGGTGGCGCAAGCGGCTTTGAATCTGCAATATCTCGCCAGACACTTCGGCTCGTCGCTCACGAAGCGCTGCCAGCGCGTACTTGTTCCCTAGCTCGTTCATGCCTGAATCGTAGTGGTTTCAGGGCCTTGGCTCCATCCGTGGCTTGGTGAGTTTGCTACCTAATGGCGCGGGTCAGCAGGCTGTCATCGGCATTGTCGATCACCAGCCGGCCCTGGAGGCATGCGGTGCTGGCCGGCAAGGCGCGGAACAGGCTGGCTGCCAGTCGCAACTGGCCCGGATCAGGGCGGTCCTCGGCGTCATAGATGGTCAGCAGCGCGCCGCGCGCCTCGATAAGGCCGATGTTGAGCGCGCGCGGCTTGGTGCGCGGAAGTCCGTCCGGGGCCACCAGCACGTCGATGTGCTCTGGAAGATGGATGCCGGCGAGCGCCCGTTGGGTCGCCAGGTCGTCCTCTTCGATCAGGATCTTGATGTCGAGCCGGTCCGGCGGATAGTCGAGCTTGAGCAGCGCTGCCAGCAATTGCGGGATGATGGCCAGCTCGCGGTAGAGCGGCACCAGCACGCTGTAGATCGGCAGGTCCGCATCGCCCAGCAGCGATATCCGTGGGGGTGATGCCAGCCAGCCATCAATCATCGCGCCAAGCCTGAGCACGATCAGCGCGAAGAACAGTGGCGTGATCAGCAGGCTCAGGCCGGCAATGGCGGTCTGCGGGGACAGCCACAGTGCCAGCAGGAAAATCCCGCCAACGATGCCGGCCAGCCAGCCGTGCCGCCCCGTCATGCCGGTTCTGGCGCTCTCGCCGGGCCGGATGCGCGCCAGATGGTTGCTGGCATGATCGAGCACCTCAGCGCGGGCCTGCCCGCGCAGCATGGCGCGGAAAACGTGTGGTGGCAGCATCACCACGTCAGGGCGCCCCGCGAGATCGTGCCGCGACAGCGCCGCCAGACCGGTGGGCGAGGGTGACAGGGCGATGCGGAAGCCTGAGGCAGCTTCATCCAGCCTAGCAATGCCGGCCGCCATCGCCTGCTGGAAAGGCACATCGTGTGCCGGCGTCAGCGGCTGGTCGCGCCAGGCAATGCCGCAGTGCCGGGCCAGTGACTTGTAGCGATCATCAACGGCGAACTTGTCCGGACAAGAATATGGGCGACCATCGGCGGGAGATGCGAAATTTCTTTCCATGCTGTCTGCCGACATGCGCATGAAACATCGCCCCCGAACCTTCAGAACAATGTTCTGTCCGGTCGCATTGTGGCGCAGATGCTTCAGCTGTCCAGTCGGGGCGTAGTCTTACGTAACGACGGGAAGGTTGATCGGCGGTCGTCCAGCCTGGTCTCAGAGATGGCGCAGCAGCTCGCGCGCGGACTCTTCCGGGCTGCGTTCGGTGTTGAAGCTGCCGATGAACTGGCCCTTGCGGTCCATCAGGTAGACGATAGCGGTGTGGTCCATCGTGTAGTCGCCGCTCGAGGTCGGCACGCGCTTGTAGTAGGCGCGATAGGCCTTCACCGCGCGGTCGATCTCCTCCTGCGTGCCGGTGAGGCCGATGATGCGCGGGTCGAAGCTGCCGAGATAGTTCTTCAGCACCTCGGGCGTGTCGCGCGCCGGATCGACCGTGATGAACAGGGCCCGGACATTGGCCGCCTTGCTGCCGGCGGCGCGGAAGATCTCCGAGACCTCCATGAGCTTGGTCGGGCAGATGTCAGGGCAATGGGTGAAGCCGAAGAAAACCAGCATCGGCGCGCCCTCGAACTGCCGGCTGGTGACGCGCGTTCCCTCCATCGAGGTCAGTTTGAACGGGCCGCCAACCGAGCTGGTCTGTGTTCCTTGCTGGGAAGGCGCGAAGGTCCAGAGCGCGGCCAGGCCCAGCGAGATCAGCCCGAACAGGAAGGCCGAGGCGGGGAGGATCAGGGCGCGCAGGTTGGAGCTTGGCGACGACATGGCGGCAGGGACCGATCAGGATGGGGAATGTGGCGAGCAGGTTCAGAAGCAGCGCGCGATGGCGGCAATGAGACCATCGGTGAAGAGCCGCTCGCCCTCGCGGAGCCAGAGCAGCAGCCCCGCACCGATGAGGCAACCCGCCGTTCCGGCCAGCAGCCAGCGCGCGCCGGGCGAAGACGGCGCTGAAACTTCGGGATGGTCGCTGACGTCGGACATGGCGCTAGTGTATCCGACCGGGGGCGGGCTTCCAAGCGCGGCAAGCAGTTGCAGGCGCGGCGCGCGGTCTCAGTCGCGGCGGGCGGCGAAATGCGTGTCGATCTCGTCTGCCCCGACCGGCGCCGCGCCGGGAGCCAGCAGCTTGCGCCCGCGCATGTGGTCGGCGGGCCGGTTGATGCTGTCGATCGCGATCAGGCGGCCAGCCTTCATGTAAAACACCGAAAAACGGTTCTCGTCGCGGCTGCCGCGCTCGATCACGGCGTCGTGGCCCTGCGAGAGGCCGACCATCTGGAGCTTCAGGTCATACTGGTCGCTCCAGAACCACGGCACGGACCGGTAGCAGGCCGGCTGGCCGGTGATGCTGGCGGCCACGACCTTGGCCTGATCGACGGCGTTCTGCACCGATTCGAGGCGGATCAGGCCGGCCCCATGCGGGGCCGGAAAGGCGCAGACGTCGCCGAGCGCATGGATGCGCGGGTCGCTGGTGCGCTGCGCCTCGTCGACAACGATGCCGTTGCTGACGGGCAAGCCGGCGGACAAGGCCAGCGCGGTGTTGGGGGTGACGCCGATGCCTGCGAGCACGATATCGGCCGGCAGCGTGTCGCCCGCCGTCGTGCGCACAGCCATGGCCTTGCCGGCCTCGCCAACCACTTCGGCAATTCCCTGGCCCAGACGCAGGTCGACGCCATGACTGCGATGCACAGTGGCGAAGTGTTGCGAGACATCCGGGCCGACGGCGCGGGCCATCAGCCTGTCCTGCATTTCCAGCACGCTCACCGCCACGCCGAGCTTGCGGGCGCTGGCCGCTGCCTCCAGCCCGATGAAGCCGCCGCCGACGACCACGAGATGGCGCGCCGTCGCAAGCCGGGCTTTCAGCGCCGTGGCGTCATCGAGGCTGCGCAGGGTCATGACGCCAACAAAGTCATGGCCGGGGCAGGACAGGGGCCTTGCTGCTGCGCCCGTGGCCAGAACGAGATGGTCGTAAGTCAGTGCGGTGCCGTCTGCCAGAACCACATGCCGGGCGGCGCGGTCGATGCCGGTTGCGGCCAGCCCCGGCATGAAGGTGATGGCCTGTTCGCTGTAGAAGGCTTGCCCACGCATCTGGAGCGCATCGAGGCTCTTCTCACCGGTCAGATAGGCCTTCGACAGGGGAGGGCGGTGATAGGGCTGTGCCGCCTCCTCGCCGACGAGTGTCACCGCGCCGGCATAACCCGCCTGACGAAGCTCGACAGCCACCTGAAGGCCGGCCTGTCCCGCACCGATGATGATGGTGCGGCCTGCAACGGCCGCAGGTGCAGGGGGCACGGTCAGCCGTTCCCGAACACGGTGTTGAGCTGGCTGCCCACCATGATGAAGGTTGTGCGCTTGGGCACTTCCTTGAGCTTCACTGCGCCGATGTAGGTCATCATCGAGCGCACGCCGCCCATGATTTCCTGCATCGTATCGGCGATCGGGCCGCGATAGGGCACTTCGACGGTCTTGCCTTCCGAGGCGCGATACTTGGCGACACCGCCCGCATACTTCTTCATCGCCGTGTCCGAGGACATGCCATAGAACACCATCTTGACCGGCACCTTCTTGCCGCCCCGCTCCTCGTGGATGATCTCGCCCTCGCACTCGTCATGGCCCGAGAGCATGCCGCCCATCATCACGAAATCGGCGCCGCCACCGAAGGCCTTGGCGACATCGCCGGGCACGGTCAGCCCGCCATCGCCACAGACCTGGCCCTTGAGCCCGTGGGCTGCATCCGAGCACTCGATGATGGCCGAGAGCTGCGGATAGCCGACGCCGGTCATCTTGCGGGTGGTGCAGACCGAGCCCGGCCCGATCCCAACCTTGACGATGTCCGCGCCGGCCAGCAGCAGGGCCTCGGTCATGTCACCGGTCACGACATTGCCGGCCATGATCACGGCTTCGGGGTTCTCGCGGCGGGTGCGCTCGATGGTCTTGAGGAAGGCCTCGGTGTAGCCGTTGGCGACATCGATGCAGATCTTGCGCAGGGGCACGCGGGATTTCACGGCCTTGAACTTGTCATGGTCACTCTCGGCGATGCCGAGCGTGTAGAAGCTGTTGGACGCATCCTCGGTGCCGAAGAACTCGACCAGCGTGTCGACGGGATAGTGTTTGTGCAGCGCCACCATGGCGCCGAAGCGCTTGAGGGCGCGGGCCATGGCGATCGTGCCCGTGACATCCATGTTGGCGGCGATCAGCGGAAAGCCGGTCCAGTCCGTGCCGGTGTGCAGGAAGCGGAAGGTGCGGTTGACATCGACATCGCTGCGGCTGCCAAGCGTCGAGCGCTTCGGGCGGATGAGGACATCCTTGAAGTCGAGTTTCGGATCGTTTTCGATGCGCATCGGTCGGGCTCGCGGGGTGAATGCTCAGGCCAGGGCAGCGGGCAATGATATGCCCAACAAAACGCCCCGCAACCGGTCTTGTGCGGGGCATGTCGAATTCCTGATATAGCCAGCTTTGCGCCGATCAGAAAGCCCCTGGTGACAGGGCGTCACCGCGAGCGGCACGCGCCCTCATGTGAGATTTGGGGCACGGTATCGTCCCGGACCTGAGCCCCACCATTAGGGATATGCCGTGAATTGGCTTGGAGAAACGGCTGACCTTGGGGCATTCTGGCACTCGATCGACGGGTGAACTGGATGCAGGAGGGTTGCCGATGGGAGATGTCGCACAACAGCCTGCGCTCGCGCTGAAGGCCGACACATCCGGCCTGCGTCTCGTGCCGTTCCTGCGGGCGCTCAGGCCGCATCACTGGGCCAAGAACACGCTCGTGTTCCTGCCGATTTTGATGGCGCATCAGATCTTCGACGCACAGCTTGTCTGGCATTCGCTGCTGGCTTTTGTGTCCTTCAGCCTGCTCGCATCCGCGACCTACCTGATCAACGATCTCGTCGACATCGAAGCCGACAGGAAGCATCCAACCAAGCGCTTCAGGCCGCTCGCTGCCGGCACCCTGAAAACAGCACATGCCAAGGTTGCAATCCCGATCCTGCTCGCCGGGTCCGTGGCGCTGGCATTTGCCATGCCGCGACCGGTCTGGTTCCTGGCCGCGCTGGCGACCTACCTCGCGCTTGGCCAGCTTTACGTCTTCTATCTCAAGCGCAAGCTCCTGGTCGATGTGCTGGCACTGGCGGCGCTCCATGTGCTGCGCATCCTGGCCGGCAATGCCGCAACGGGCATTCCGCTGTCATCCTGGCTGCTCGCCTTTGCCATGTTCCTGTTCTTCAGCCTGGCCTTGCTCAAGCGTTATGCGGAACTGCGCGAGGCCGGAGATAGTGTGGGCTTGCGCGGCATGGGGCGCGGCTATCAGGCGGGCGACCTGGAGACCCTGTCGCAGATGGGCATGTCGAGCGCGCTGGTTTCGGCGCTGATCGTGGCGCTGTATGTCGACTCCAAGGCCCTGTCGGGCCTGTATTCGATGCCGCAGCTGATCTGGCTGATCTGCCCGATCGTGCTCTACGTGATGGCGCGGCTCTGGGTTCTCGCTCGGCGCGGCGAGATTGCCGATGATCCACTTGTGTTCATGATCGGCGACTGGCGCAGCCAGTTGATGGGCGTCCTGTCCATCCTCGTCGTTGTGGCCGCCTCGATCCTGTGAGCCCCCTGCCGCAGCGCACTGCGCGAAGCTCGGCCTGGCACTCGTGGGGCGGGCTTGCAGCGAAGGGCAGCACAGGCATCGGCGCGCGCGGCTGGAACGGCGGCACAGGCCCGGTTCTCGCCGTCGGCAATGGCCGCAGCTATGGCGACAGCGGGCTGCTGGACAACGGCACCATCATCGACGCAGCCGATCTTGACCGGATCGAGAGCTTCGATGCCTCGACCGGCCTGATCGTCTGCGAGGCCGGGGTGCTGCTGGAGGCCATCCTCGCACGCTGCGTGCCGCAGGGCTGGTTCCTGCCGGTGACGCCGGGCACCCGCCTTGTCAGCATCGCCGGTGCCCTGGCCAATGACGTGCATGGCAAGAACCATCATGCGCTGGGCACATTCGGCCGGCATGTGCCGTGGTTCGATCTGGTCCGTTCGGACGGCCAGGCGCTGCGCTGTTCACCGAGCGCAAACGATGCGCTCTATCGCGCCACCATCGGCGGGCTGGGCCTGACCGGGCTGATCACCCGCGTGGCCCTGCAACTGATCCCGATCAGGAGCCCGCTGATGGTGCAGGACACGCTGCCATTCGCCAGTCTGTCCGGTTTTTTCGATCTGGCCGCTGCGTCCGACCGGAGCCATGCCTACACCGTCGCCTGGCTGGATTCGCTGGCCACGGGCACTGCGCTCGGGCGCGGTGTGTTCTTCCGCGCCAATCACAGTGCTGATCCCGCCCCGGGCGGACTGCCGCCCGAGCGCGTGCTGCCGTTCCTGCCATTCACACCGCCGGTTTCGCTGCTCAATCGGGTCAGCCTTGGCGTGTTCAACCGGCTCTACCGTCTGGCGCACCGCGTGCCGGTCCGCGAGGCGCGCGTGCCATTCCAGCCCTTCTTCTATCCGCTGGACCGCATCCGTGGCTGGAACCGCGCCTATGGCCCGCGCGGCCTCAGGCAGTTCCAGTGCGTGGTCCCAATGGCTGCTGCGCCCGAGACCGTCGCTGCGCTGCTTGGCGCCACCCACCGGGCAGGGGAGGCCTCGTTCCTGACCGTGCTGAAGCTGTTCGGGGATGTGCCATCGCCGGGGTTGATGTCGTTCCCGGTGGCCGGCGCAACGCTGACGCTGGACATGCCCTATCGCGGGGCGCGGACCGATGCGCTGCTGGCCGAACTTGACCGGATCACCATTGCGGCGGGCGGGCGCGTGAACCCCTACAAGGATGCCCGCATGCCGGCTGGGGTGTTCAGGGCGTCATTCCCACAATGGCAGGATTTCGCGCGGCACGTCGATCCGGCCTTCAGCTCTAACTTCTGGCGGCGGGTGGCCGGCTCGGCGAGCACCCAGGCGAGGTAGGGCATGCTGCCTTGGCAGCACGCCCGCGCATCTCATTTCACCGCAACCTTGCGCAGGTAGTCCGTCACGATCCGGGCGACGCCGCGCGAGAGCAGATCGTCGAAGGCATCGCAGAACCGGTCGACATCGGCGCGCGTGGCCACCAGCGGCGGCTCAAGGCGGATGACGTTGCGGTTGTATTCGGTGAAGGCCACAAGCGTGTCATAGTCCTTCAGCAGCAGCGCGCCGACGAAGCCGCAGAGCGAGCCCTTCAGCTTGTCATCGAGCAGGGCCACCATGTGCTTGAGGCCGAAGGGCAGCGTCTCGGAAAAGTCGTTGAACTCGACGCCGACCATGAAGCCCTTGCCGCGCACGTCCTTGATGAGAGACGGGTGCTTGGCCTTGATCTCCTTCAGGCGCTTGATCAGGTGCGCGCCCTCCCGCTCGGCATTGCCGATCAGGTCCTCGTCATAGAGGATGTTGAGCCCTTCGATGGCTGAAATGCAGGCCTCGCCAATGCCGCCGAAAGTGGCGGGGCCGTGGATCAGCGCGGTCTTGGGCTTGCCGTAGGCCTTCATGTAGACCTCGCGGCGGGCGATCATCGCCGCCATGGCCGATTTTGAGCCGCCCAGCGACTTGGCCAGCGCGGTCACGTCCGGGATCACGCCGAACTCCTCGAAAGCGAAGAAGCGTCCGGTGCGCCCGAGGCCGCACTGGACCTCGTCCGCGACCCAGAGCACGCCATGCTTGTCGCACAGCGCGCGCAGGCCCTGCCAGAAGCTCGCCGGTGCTTCGATGATTCCGCCGCCGCCCTGGATGGTTTCGAGCACGACGATGCCGATGGACGGATCGCTTTCGATGGCACGGCGGATTGCCTCCAGATCGCCGAACGGCACCTTCACGCGGTTGTCGACCAGGGCGAACTGCTGCTGATAAAGCGTGGAATCCGTGATCGAGAGCGCGCCCTTGGTCTTGCCGTGGAAGGCGTTGGCCGCATAAATGATCTTGGATTTCGCAGGCCCCTGGGCCTGTTCGGCCACCTTGATGGCGGCTTCCATGGCCTCCGAGCCTGACGAGCCGAGAAACACCATGTCGAGATCGCCAGGCGCGATCATGGCGAGGTTGTGGGCCAGCGCCGCCGCATACTGCGACATGAAGGCCATGCAGATCTCGTGGCGGTTCTCGTCGGCGAAGCGCTTGCGCGCGGCCATGATGCGCGGGTGGTTGTGCCCGAATGCGACCGAGCCGAAGCCGCCGAAGAAATCGAGAATGCGCCGTCCGTCGCGCGTCACATAGTGCATGCCCTCGGCATGGTCGATCAGCACCTTGTCGAAGCCGAGCAGCTTGAGGAAATGCACCTGCCCCGGGTTGAGGTGGGCCGTGAAAAGCTCCTTGACCCGGCCGACATCGAGCGCCTTGGCATCCTCGACGCTCAGCAGGTGCGGGCGACGGGCGGAGGGCACGGAGTCATGGTCGGCATAGGCAGCGAGGCTCATGGACGTATCCTTGAAAGAGTTGATCTTGACGCGAATGTGGTTCAGGCCGCCAGCCGGGCGCTGGCAAGGTTGCTGCGGTATTCGGTGTAGGCGGCGACCAGCATGTCACTGTCGTTGTAACGCGCGGTCCAGCCCAGTTCGCGGCGGGCCTTAGATGTGTCGAGGATGCAGACCTCATCAGCGATCAGGTACTGCTCAGGGTCCATCAGCGGCCGGTTGATCAGGTCGAGCGCATCGAGCGTGCGCTTGACGGCCCAGGCCGGCGTCGGCAGCAGGATCGACTTGCTTCCTGCATGGCGGATGAGATCGCCCAGCAGCTGGCGCACCGGGGGCGGATTGTCCGAACCCAGATTGTAGGCGCTGTTGGGCATGCCGGCACGCCAGGCGGCCTGCGCTGCCGAGGCGCAATCGTAGACCGAGATGAACTGGTAGGGGTTCTTGCCAGAGCCGATCATCGGCACGGGCAGGTTCATGTCGATCAGCTTGAACAGCTTGGACAGGATTCCGAGGCGGCCGGGGCCGATGATCAGGCGGGGCCGGAAGATCGAGATGCGGAAGCCCCGGGCGCGATATTCGTCGCAGAGCTTTTCAGTGGCCAACTTGCTGAGGCCGTATTCGCCGAGCGGGGCCGCGGGGTGATCCTCGGTCTGGGGCACGCTGACCGAGTGGCCGTAGATCATGTCGGTGGTGAACTGCACGAGCTGGCGCGCGCCGCGCCCTTCCATCCAGTCGAGTATGTGGCGGGTGCCGTCATAGTTCACGGGCCAGAAGAATTCGTGGCGCTTGCCGCGCGGCATGATCGGCGACAGCATCTTGGCCGAGAGGTTGTAGACCACGTCATCGGCCGCCAGCGGAATGGCGGTGAGGGTGTGGGCTTCGGTGACATCCACACGGATGAAGCGGGCATTGCGGTAGATTGCGTGGCCGCTGTTGTGGATGTCGGCCACCAGGACCTCTTGCCCCAGCGCGATCAGATCCGCTGCCAGGCGCTGTCCCACAAAGCCATCGCCGCCGATGATGATATGTTTCATGTGCCGTCAATCCTGTTTCATTCTGGCACAGGGCCGGGGTCAGCTCTGCGCGATCAGGATCGTGCCCGCAACGATCAGGCCAATGCCCGCGAGGCGTGCAAGGCCGACATCCTCGGCGAAGAAGAAATAGCTGTAGGCCGCCACGACCACGTAGGCGAGGCTCAGGAACGGATAGGCATAGGAAAGCTGCACCTTCGAGAGCACGATCAGGTGCGAAGCCATGCTGATCACGAAGGTGGTGAGGCCAAGGAAGACGAAGGGGCTGAACACCACACGGAAGATGGTGCCGATCAGGCCGTCGCTGCCAATGTCGAGCGCGCCCACACTGTTCATGCCCTTCTTGAGCATGATCTGGGCGGCCGCATTGGTGAGCACCGTGAACAGGATCAGCGGCAGATAGGTCAGGGCGGGGACGGGATTTGGCATGGAAAGATCATACCATCGCCCCTTTGCCGCACCTCGCGGTTTCGCTTGGCAGCGTTAAGGCGAAGAAAGGCGCTACAGCCCCAGCAGCTTGCCGCTGCGCCGGCTGCCATTGCCCGCAATCTTGCCAAGGCGTTTGTCCGGTGTGGCGAAGCGGGTGGAGTTGCGGGCGAACAGAACCCCCGAGGATGCGGCGACCACCGTGCTGATCTCCCCGGTCAGCGGATCGACGATGTCCGCGACCGGATCGCCAGCGCTGATCATGTCGCCCGCAGCGGCGCGAAACACGACGATGCCGGCATGGGGTGCAGTCAGGGTCTCCGACTGGTCGAGCCGGGCCACGATGCCGGGCCTGTCAGGCAGGGCCGGCGGCGTGCCGGCCAGTGCGCCGACATGCTGGAGAAAGGCGATGATGGCTGCCGCATCCGCCTTTGCGAGGGTGTGATCGACATCGGCCTGACCGCGCAACTCGACCGTGACCGAATGGCCGGCAAGGGGCAGCGGAATGTGCGGGAAGCGCGCGGCGAGCGACACCCAGGGCCGGCTGAAGACCTCGTCGAACGGGTCCCCACCGGAGACCTCCGCTACCAGCGTCGCTTTCGACCCGAGCCACGCCCCCAGCGGCGCGAAGACCTCGCCGGAGGTGGGGAGCGTGTAAAGATGCATGGCCCCTTCGGCGTCGCAGTGCAGATCAAGCACCAGATCGGCCCCGAGCGCGAGGCCGACCAGCGTCTTCTTGAGCACGGCCACTGGCGTTGCGGCAGGCCAGGCGGCAAGTTCCTCGGTCATGGCGGCACGCACCAGCGCCACATGGGCTTGCGGATCGCTGCCAAGCCTGTCCTTGACGCGGTCTGCAGTGCCGGGTTCGAGATCGGGGAAATC
>JAIYDY010000057.1 GCA_027487245.1 Hyphomicrobiales bacterium | reverse complement strand
GCCGCCGGCGCAGGGGCCCATGATCACGGCGATCTGCGGGATGACGCCCGAGGCCGCGACATTACGCCGGAAGACCTCGGCATAGCCGCCGAGCGAGGCCACGCCCTCCTGGATGCGGGCACCGCCCGAATCGATCAGGCCGATGATGGGCGCGCGCATCTTCAGCGCCATGTCCTGGATCTTCATGATCTTCTGGGCATGGGTTTCGGACAGCGAACCGCCGAACACCGTGAAATCCTTGGCATAGACGAACACGGTGCGGCCATTGACCGTGCCCCAGCCGGTGACGACACCATCTCCGGGGACTTTCGTCTTCTCCATGCCGAAATCGGTGCAGCGATGCTGCACGAACATGTCGAATTCCTCGAAGCTGCCGCTGTCGAGCAGCAGGTCCAGCCGCTCGCGCGCCGTCAGCTTGCCGCGCTTGTGCTGCGCTGCGATGCGGGCATCCCCGCCACCCTTGCGGGCGGTTTCGCGGCGGGCTTCAAGCTGGTCGAGCATGTCTTTCATGGGGTGGTCTCCGGCATGGCAGTGCAGTCTGGCCTGGAGTGTTAGCGCCGATGACGCCGCCGCGCCATGCTTCGAAGGGCGAGGGCGCATTTGCGGCGATGCCCATCCCTGCTGTCATTCGGGCTGCAATTGTCCGATTACGCGAGCGCAAACGCCTCATTGATCGCGCTTTTCACCCCGCCGCCCATCTGCGGGCCGCCACCGGCGACATAGATCGCGTTGCCGAGCACGACGGCGCCCATGCCATGGCGCGGGGTCAGCATCGGGGCGTAGCTTTCCCATTTGTCGTTGGCGGGGTCGTAGGCTTCGTTCTGGCCATAGACGCGGTTGGTGCCTTCACCGCCCATCACGAAGATGCGGTTGTTGAACCACACCGTGCCTTGCCCAGAGCGCGCGGTCGGGATCGGCGCGCGGAAGGTCCACTGGTCGGTTTTCGGATCGTAGCTGTGATGCAGGTTCGAGTTGGTGTGAAAGCTGTCGATGCGCCCGCCGATGATGTGGACCAGCCCGTTCACCGCCACGATGCCGGTGTGGTCGCGACCGACCGGCATGGGCTGCCGGCGGCTGTAGCGGTCGGCCTTGGTGTCATAGACGATGTGCCAGTCGATCGAGCGGCGGTTGTCCGATCCGATCGCCCCGCCGATGAGGTGGATGTTGTCGCCCAGCGCCATGCAGGAGATCGCGCCGCACGCCTCGGGCAGCCGGCGCAACGCGTGCCACTTCGTGCCGTCGAAGGCAAAGGCTCCGTCATGCGGCGTGCGGTTCTGCTCGATGAAACCGCCGAAGGCATAGAGCCTGTCGCCATGCGTCGCGACGCCAACATGGTTGGAGCCTCGCGGATGTACGGCGAGTTCCTCCCAGTGGTCGGTGGAAGGGTCGTAGGCGTGGTGATAGTTCTTGTCGACGCGCTGCTCGGCATAGCCGCCGACAAGATGCATCCGGCCCCTGTATTCGGCGGCCCAGGCCATTTCCGTGCGCGGGATCGGAAGCGGTGCGCGCGGCTGCCAGCGGCCTTGCACCGCAGCCTTTGGAGCAGGGCTGTCCGTCACCGCGTGTTCGGCATGCAGCGGCGGCAACCCCATGCGGCCCGGAGCGTTCAGGCGCTCGAACTGGCCGGCATGGTGGCCGTGATTGTGCTGGGCCAGGGCAGGCGCGGCCAGCGCGGCGGCAGCAGTGGTCAGGATGGTCCGGCGGGTGAGCGACATGGCATGATCTCCAGCGCGTGTGATGCTAGCTTGGCCGTTGCATGATGCAAGCAACAACCGGCGGTGGCATGGGCCTAGTGGCGCAAGGCCGGAACCAGCAAAATCCGTGTCATCGCTGCCGCATCCACCGCTCTGGCCGTGAAGGGCATGGGCACATACTGGCCGGCTGCCCAGATCGGGGCCAGATCGTCATGGTGCTTGCTGCGCGGATCGGCTGATTGACCCGGCGCATTGATGCAGATCGAGCGGTCGGGATCGGCCAGATCGACCACCATGCGGAACGACGCGCCGGCGATGACGCGGCAATCGCTCATCCGGTAGCCGGTGTGCATCGGCGTCGAGGATGAGCCGCCCATCGGCCATGGCCCGATTGGCCGCAGGCCAGCCTCAGCTGCGCCAGCCACCTCCGCCAGCGGATGCTCGAACAGGGCATGGTGCAGCTTGCCCCAGGCCCATTGCGACACGTCCAGCCCAAGCCTGTTGGAGAGGTCAGCAAAGGCCGCCATCAGGGTGCTGGCCAGCAGTTGGTCGCGGCGGCGCAACGGCTCTGTGCCGAAGCGCCGGTCCGGCGTCTCCAGCAGCGTCAGCGCCGTTTCCTGATCGACGGGCACCAGCCAGGCCCGGATGCTCGCGTCGCTCACCAGAAGGCCGACAAGGCCGGGCTTGAGGTAGCGCATCCACCACACCTCGAACAGCGCTGCGGCAGCGCTGTTCCGGTCGAGCGCGCCATTCCAGCCGCTGAACAGCGCCAGCGCCTTGCCCAGCTCAGGTGCCGATGGCGGCAGCGCCAGCGCCAACCGTGTCAGGCGCCGGGCTGGCAGCGACACCACATCTGTCTGCAAGGCCGCAGCATCCTTGATACCGTGGGACGCGGCAGCGCCGAGCACCTCCTCGATGCGGTTGAGGCGGGCATATTCGACCCACTCGAAGCCGAGCGGCCTTGCTGCATGGTCCCAGTCCGCCGGAAGGTTCATGGCATTGGCGCTCGCCAGCCAGCCGCAGGCCGGGTTGATCGTGAGCGGCATTTCCGCAGCATCCATGAAGCCCGCCCAGCGGTGCTTGCCGTTGGCCGGCACGGGCAGCAGCCCGTCATAACCCGTGCGCATCGGCGCAAGGCCTGCCGGCCGCCAGGCGATGTTGCCCGCCTTGTCGGCGAAGACATGGTTGGTAGATGGCGTCTTGTTGCGATGGAGCGAAGCGGCATAGCCGTGGACGCTCGTCTCGCGCATGCCGGTCAGCGCGCCGAGATAGGGGCCAGTGCCCGGCTCTTGCGCCACGGAGCGGATGGCAAACGCGTGCGTGGCCGTTTCATGGACAATCGGCCCATGGGCCGAGAAGCGCAGGGCGAGTTGCTGGTCCGGGCAGCCCTTCACCCGGACGCGTTCGCGCCGTGTCCTGATGCGCCGCCGACGGCCTGCCTCGATGAACACATCCGGATCGTCTGGTGCTTTTTCAAGAATGAACACGTCTTCCTGATCGATGTAGAAAATCGTGCCGCTGAAGGCGAGGGCGCCGTTGTGCCCGAACGAGATCCCCGGCGTGCAGGCCTCCCCGGCGCCGATCACGTCCAGCCCCGGCGCGGTCAGGTGCGCGATGTAGCGCAGCGAGGGCAGGGCATGGTTGCGGTGCGGATCGGAGGCGAGGATCGGCGCGCCCGTGCCACTGAGGCCCGCCCCGACGGCCCAGTTGTTCGAGCCGGCAAATTCCGCATCGCGAAGCACGTCGCCAAGGTCGGTTACCTTGCGCCACAGGGCTGCATCCGCCAGCGGGGCCGCCAGCCGCTCCGGCGTGAAGCGCACATCGGTGGCGGCCAGCTTGAGCAGGTCGAGCGCAGCTGCCGGCACCATCGCCGGATCGAGGCCTTCGGGAATCTGCGGCGTGACGGGCGGCTGAAGCGAACGGCGGATCAGGTCGGTTTCGAGATCGGACTTGGCCAGCACGATCGCGCGCAGGATTTCCGAGATGGCATTGCGGCTGAGGCTATGGGTGCGGATGCGCACCACATCGGATGCGCGCCACCTTGCCGGCTTTGTGCCCATCAGTCCGAATTCCGGCGGCAGCCGTTCCGGCTCGCGGGCACACAGGGAGATGTAGGCATTGATCCCGGCCACGAAGGCCTCGCAGATGGCGCGGTCATCCGGCGCATACTGGCCCCATTCGCGTGCCATCTCGCCGCGGTAGAGCATCAGCCGGCTGGCCCTGTCCTGTTCGAGGTAGCCCGGCCCGAAATCCTGCGCCAGCAGACCCAGCCCGCGCTTGCGCCACAGGTCGATCTGCCAGAGCCGGTCGCGCGCTGCGTTCCAGCCCTGCACGACGAAGGCGTCCAGCAATGTTCCGGCGCGGACGTGCGGGATGCCATGGGCATCGATCAGGATCTCGGCGGGGGCGGACAGGGCGGGGAGGGTGATGGTCATGACCGGAGTGAAGCGGGTTTGCCGCACGCGCACAATCGCCATTCCTGCAAGCCGTCATGCGGATGCAGCGCGATCGTGATCCTGTCGATCCTCATCCTTCGACGGGCTCGGCATGAGGATGCCGCGGTTCCCCCACGCGCATGAGGCACCTCCCACCTTGACAATCCACCCCCCAAAGCCGACTGACATCGCTCGCAAAAACTGCCTGTCCCTTCGAGAAAACACGATGTCCATGCACCGTTATCGCACCCACACCTGCGGCGCCCTGCGCGAGGAGCATGTCGGGGAGATTGTCCGCATCTCCGGCTGGTGCCACCGCATCCGCGACCATGGCGGCGTGCTGTTCATCGACCTGCGCGATCATTACGGCATGATGCAGTGCGTCGCCGATCCCGACTCGCCGGCCTTCAAGGCGGTCGAGCAGGTGCGTGCCGAATGGTGCGTGCGCATCGACGGCAAGGTGCGCCGCCGCCCCGAGGGCACGACCAATGCCGACCTGCCGACCGGCATGGTGGAGCTGTTCATCACAAGCCTTGAGGTGCTCGGTGCCTCAGCCGAACTACCGCTTCAGGTCTTCGGCGATCAGCAGTATCCGGAGGACACGCGCCTCAAGTTCCGCTTCCTCGATCTGCGCCGCGAAAAGCTGCACCAGAACATCATGACCCGCGTGGCCGTGATCGACTCGATGCGCCAGCGCATGAAGGCCAAGGGCTTCAACGAGTTCAACACCCCGATCCTGACCGCGTCCAGCCCAGAAGGCGCGCGCGACTTCCTTGTGCCGAGCCGCATCCATCCCGGCAAGTTCTACGCGCTGCCGCAGGCCCCGCAGCAGTACAAACAGCTTCTGATGATGGCGGGCTTTGATCGCTATTTCCAGATCGCGCCCTGCTTCCGCGACGAGGACCCGCGCGCCGACCGGCTGCCGGGCGAGTTCTACCAACTCGACCTCGAAATGAGCTTCGTCGAGCAGGAGGACGTGTTCGCGGCCGT
>JAIYDY010000058.1 GCA_027487245.1 Hyphomicrobiales bacterium | reverse complement strand
CGGTTCGACAAGGTGGCAGCCGCGACGAGGGCCGAGTCGGTCACGCGCACCCTGTGGTGCTGCTCGTCTTTCTCCTTGAGGCCGCGCAGGATCGAGACCGTATCCTCTACGGACGGTTCGTCGACGAACACGGGCTGGAAGCGCCGCGCCAGGGCCGCGTCCTTTTCCACATACTTGCGATATTCGTCGAGCGTGGTCGCGCCGATGCAGTGCAGTTCACCGCGCGCCAGCGCCGGCTTGAGCAGGTTCGAGGCATCCATCGCGCCATCGGCCTTGCCGGCCCCGACCAGCGTGTGCATCTCGTCGATGAACAGGATCACGCCGCCCTCGGCACTCGTCACTTCCTGGAGCACGGCCTTCAGCCGCTCCTCGAACTCGCCGCGATATTTGGCGCCAGCGATCAGCGAGCCCATGTCGAGGGCCATGAGCTGCTTGTCCTTCAGGCTCTCGGGCACATCGCCATTGACGATGCGCAGGGCGAGGCCTTCGGCGATCGCGGTCTTGCCGACGCCGGGCTCGCCGATCAGGACAGGGTTGTTCTTGGTGCGGCGCGACAGGACCTGGATGGTACGGCGGATTTCCTCGTCGCGCCCGATCACCGGGTCGAGCTTGCCCTCGCGCGCCGCGCTGGTGAGATCGCGGGCATATTTCTTGAGTGCGTCATAGCTCTGTTCGGCGGAGGCCGAGTCCGCCGTGCGGCCCTTGCGGATTGCTTCGATGGCGCTGTTGAGGGAAGCCGGGGTGACCCCTCCCTTGGCCAGCGACTGTCCGGCATCGGTGTCCTTTTCCACTGCCAACGCGAGCAACAGGCGTTCGACCGTGACGAAGCTGTCGCCGGCCTTCTCGGCGGCCTTTTCGGCTGTCGCGAAGACACGCGCCAGCGCCGGGGTCAGGTAAATGCCACCGCCGCCACCCGTCACGCGCGGCATCTTCCCGACCGCCAGGTCATTGAGCTGCTTGACCGTCTTCGAAGAACCGCCGGCGCGGTCGATCAGGCCGGCTGCCATGCCTTCAGGGTCGTCAGTGAGCGCCTTGAGGAGGTGCTCGGGCGTGAACTGCTGGTGATTCTCGCGCAAGGCAATGGTCTGCCCGGCCTGGAGAAAGCCCTTGGCGCGATCGGTATACTTGTCCTGATTCATGACCTTTGTCCTTGTGCCCGCCTGCCCTGACGCCCCGAAATGGCGACGCCGGCTGCTGCGTTGTCATCGCGATCCGGCCCCACCAGGGCGACCGGTCCACTCGTCATGTAGGTGTGGCTTATCTGCAACGTAAGGGGTTGCCAGCGCTGCTGCGATGTTCTTCGCTGCGATTGATGAATCGGGGGTGCTGATGGCGACGCGGCGGCAGATGGCGATGGTGCGGACACTGCGCAGCCTCGCGCCGCTGATCCCCCATGCCGATGCCCTTGATGTGCTGGCGCGTGCCGGCAAGGGCACGCTGCGCGACCTCAGCCCGGCTGCCGGCATCTGGCTGGCATTGACCAGCCATGTGCGCCATCGCTACACCGATTACGATCACCTGCTCGGCGAGGGCTATGAACGCGATGCGGCGCGGTTCTTCGTGATCGAGGCGACGGAGCAGCAACTGGCCGAATGGGGCTGCACCCGGCCTCTTGTCGAGGAGGCGGAAGCAACATGAGCGCAGCCATGCGGATCGTCAGTCTCCACCGCTATCCGCTGAAAGGGTTCTCGGCAGAGCGGCTGACGCGCGTGGTGCTCGATGCCGGAGGTCATTTTCCGGCAGACCGGAAGTTCGCGGTCGAGAATGGCCCGTCCGGCTTCGATCCGTCCCGGCCCGAGCATCAGCCCAAGATCAAGTTCCTCATGCTGATGAAGAATGACGAGCTGGCCCGCCTCGTGACGCGCTACGATGACGCCAGCGACACCTTGTCCATTGTCCATGAGGGTCGCGAGGCGATCAGCGCTGATCTCGGAACCGTGGATGGGCGCGGCGCCGCCGAGCGCTTTCTGGAGAGTTACGTTCCTGCTGAAAGCCGCCGCGGGCCGCTCCGGGTCCTGACGGCACCGGACGGCTTTCGCTTCACCGATTCACGCAGCGGCGCGGTTTCGCTGATCAATCTCGCTTCGGTGCGGGATCTGGAGGCGCGCATCGGCGCACCTGTCGATCCTTTGCGCTTTCGCGGCAACATCCTGGTCGAGGGGCTGGAGCCGTGGCAGGAATTCACGCTGGTCGGGCAGAGCTTCGAAACCAGCGGTGGCGTGCGCCTTGCGATAAGCAAGCCGATTGACCGCTGCGCCGCCACCGCCGTTGATCCGCAGACCGGGCTGCGCGACCTTGCCGTCGTGCGCACGCTGATGAGCGTCTACGGGCACGTCGATTGCGGCGTCTATGCCAGCATCACCCGCAGTGGCGTGCTGTCGGAAGGCCAACGCCTGATGCCGGTCAACGAGGACGAGCCGATGCGGCTGGGGCTCTGAGGCCTATCAGCGGCAGGCGTCGGCGGGCTGCACGATGCCGTGGCCATAGACCGCGTCGCGGCCGGGCTCGCCCCTGTCCTGTGCCAGCGCTGCAAGACGGTCGCGCAGCGGTGTCTCCGCAACCTTGAGGCTCTTGGCCGCGATCATCGCCGAGACGGTGGGCGCGGCAAATGATGTGCCCGTGTAGGCTTCAGCTCCGCCATCGCGGCCCGCCAGCGCCAGATCGACGCCGAGCGCAGCAAAGGCGATGTGCTCGCCACGTGCCGCGCGCCGCCAGGGCATTCCTGCCTCGTCGACCGCTGTCACCGCGATGACGCCGGGGTATGCCGCCGGATAAAGCGGCCTCGCGCGCGGTCCATCATTGCCGGCGGCAGCCACGATCAGGCGGCCAGCATCGACCAGCACTGCAATCATGCGGGCGAGAACCGGGTTGTCAGGGCCTGTCAGGCTGAGATTGATGACAGCGGCCTGCTGGTTGGCCAGCAGATCCAGAGCCCGCACCAGATCGAATGCATCGGTCGCATCAAGTCCGGAGGAATCACGGTGGAAGGCATCGATCGCCACCAGCCGGGCCGCCGGTGCAAGGCCGGGGGCCGGGCTGCCCTCCTTGCCGATCAGCATCGAGGCGACAGCCGTGCCGTGGCGATTCGCGGAGGGCTGCCGGTCCGGTGCCCGCAAGGCGAGCGTGCTGACATCGGCACCTGACAAGGCGGGATGGGAGGGGTCGACCGCTGTGTCGATCATGGCAAGGGTTGCGCCGGCAGCGCAGCCAACGGCGGCGGACAGCGTGCGCCCCAGCATGGCGCGGCGCTGCTGGGCCGCTGGCCTGAGAAAGGAGCGGTACCGGTCGTTGCGCGCGAGCACGGCGCCCGGTGCGGCCGCAGAAAGGTGGCGAAGCGCGGTGCGCTGGCCCATGCCCTCCGGTGATCGCAAGCGCAGGATGCGGCCCGGTCTCGTCGTCAGCGGACCATCGGCCACCACGGTGAAGCGCTGGCGTGCGATCGCGGCGCGCTCGTCGGGAGTGACGTCGAAGGCCACGAACTCTCGGCGCAGCGGCGGCGGCGCCGCCGCGACGGCGGGCGCGGCCCTCCTGCGCTGGGCTGTGGCCCGCACCTTGCGCGTACGCGGCGGGCAGTAAAACAGGTAGCAGTTGGCATTGCGGCTGCGTCGCCCTGCCCAAGGGGCCATGATGTTGCCGCCTCCGCCTCCGCCGTACCCGGCAGACGCGCCACCTGATGGCCCCGAAGGCCCGGATGGCCCCGAGGGGCCATCATCGTCGTCGGCCAGTGCAACGAATGCAGAGCTCCCTCCGGAGCCGGACAGCACAGGAGCGGCCACGAGCAGCGCCAGCGCCAGCAGGCCGGACCACACCCATCCGGCGAGAAGGCCGCGCCCTGACCCGGGCCTTGGCTTGCCCGATTGCACCGCAGTGCGTGATGAACCTGACAACATGGACAGCTCTCTCGGGCACCGGGCCGGCATTATTTCATATCAGGGCATTGAATGTGGGAATAGTTGGGCATGGCCTGCGTTCTTCGCTTGCAGGTCGGGCATTCTATGCATCCTCTGACGTCCAGCGCCGCACAGGGCTGGAGCCGGATTGGGGCAGCATATTGCGATCTGGCGTCTGAAGGGTGACTGATGGGGGTGGACATCCGTCCGGAACTGGTTGCGCTGCTGCCAAGGCTCAGGCGCTTCGGCCTGTCGCTTGCGCGATCGCAGGACCGCGCCGACGATCTGGTGCAGGCAGCCTGCGAACGCGCGCTGAAGGCGCAGGACAGCTATCAGGCCGGAACCCGGCTCGATTCATGGATGTTTCGCATCATGCGCAATCTGTGGATCGACGAGATCCGGAGGGTCGGCAAGCAGGGGCCGCACGACGACGTCGATGATGGCCTTGAACTTGCGGGAGATGACGGGGTCAGGACCGTAGAATTGCGGTCCGAGGCCAATGCCGTCGAACAGGCCGTGCTCCGGCTGTCCGAAGAATTTCGCAGCGTGCTTGTGCTCGTCTGCATCGATGAACTGAGCTACCGCGAGGCTGCCGAGGTTCTCGGCATTCCGATCGGCACCGTGATGAGCAGACTGGCGCGGGCGCGCCGGGCCATTGCGAATGACCTTGGACTTGAACCGGGCCAGCGCTCGATCGACGCTGGCGAGTGAGGACCTGAGCGATGACTTCCGCCAAGCCGCCACCTGACGACGGCATCAGTGACGAGACCCTGATGATGTTCGCGGACGGAACACTTGACGATGCCGCCATGGACGAGATGGTGCGCGCGATCGAGGCCAACCCTGCGCTTGAACAGAGGCTCGCTGCCTTCCTCGGCACGCGGGATGCACTCAAGGGCGCCTTTGCAACTGTCATGAACGAGAAGCCGCCGGAGCGTCTGGTGGCCGCCATCATGGGTGGGCAGGCAGGACAGGGGGCAACCGTTCTTCCGTTTCAGCCTCGCGCGGGCCAGCCCCAGCCCCCGCCTCAGCGCAAGGCAGGCTGGGTGCCGCTGGCCATGGCCGCCGGTCTTGCGGGCTTTGCCGCCGGTCTTGCGGGGTTCCTGGCCGGACAGAACGCGGCCATGCCGGGCACTGCCGTGGCGGCGCTCGCAGCCGCTCATGGCACCGGTCTGGCAGCCCTCGCGGCAGCGCGTGATGGCGACTCGGTGGCGTTCGGAGCCGATCTGGCGGGGAGCATCACGGGCAGCTACCGGATGGGCAATCAGCGGATCTGCCGCACGCTCAGTGTCGCGCATGCGCGCAGCGGCTCTGCCGCCGAAGGTGTGGCCTGCCAGAACGGCGCTGGCTGGCGGATCGAACTGGCCTTGCCGCGTGATGGGGGAAGTCAGGTTTTCCGCCCTGCGACCGGAACGGGCCCTATCGATGCGCTGCTGGAGGCCGGCGGAGCCGGGTCCGCCCTCCCTGCCTCCGAGGTCGAGGCGCTGATCGGTCGTCAGTGGCGCTGAAGCAGGCCGTTCGCTGCCGTAATCTCCAACACAAAGAAGGGTCGGACGCATGAACGTCCGGCCCTTCGCGTTTCTGGGGCGCGCTGCCCTTCGCCGGAGCCGAAGCCCCTGTGAAGGGCTTGCCGATCAGAAGATCTCGAAGTCGCTGATTGTCAGGCGGGTGGTGCCCTGCAGGGTCGCGACATGGACCGCTGCAACTCCGCCGGCGCCGTCGACATCGTAGCGCAGCACACCATTGGCCGCGTTGAAGATGAAGGTGGACTGGCCGGCTGCACCATTGGCGCCTGCGGTAACAAGCTGGGATTCCATCAGCGAACTCGTTCCGGAGGTCAGCGCGAACAGCGCTGCATCCAACACGATCTTGTCGGAGCCGGAGGTGAAGTCGGTGATGACGTCACGATCTGCTGCCTGGCGGGCCAGGACGAACATGTCGTTGTCCAGACCGCCGGTCAGCCTGTCGATGCCAGCGCCGCCTTCCAGCCAGTCATTGCCGGCATCGCCGGCGAGCGTGTCATTGCCGAGGCCGCCGAAGATCTGGTCGTCCCCCGCGCCGCCGAAGGCACGGTCCGCGCCGTCGCCGGCAAAGAGTTGGTCGGCATCCTCGCCGCCGAACATCCGGTCGTTGCCGGTGCCGCCGAACAGGATGTCGTTGCCCTTGTCGCCGTGAAGCACGTCATCGCCGTCGCCGCCCTCGACAAGGTCGTTGCCTTCGCCGCCATAGAGCATGTCGTTGCCGGCACCGCCAAAAACCTCGTCGTCGCCGAAGCCGCCGATCACGGTGTCCTGGCCGTCGCCGCCGAAGAGACGATCATTGTCGTCGCCGCCGTCGAGGCTGTCATTGCCGATGCCGCCGAACATGAGGTCTTCGCCCTTGTCGCCGTTCAGCGTGTCGTCGCCATCCTCGCCCTCGACGAGGTCGTTGCCTTCGCCGCCGCTCAGCACGTCGTTGCCTGCGCCGCCGAAGAGTTCGTCATCGCCAGTTTCGCCGAAAAGCCGGTCATCGCCGCCATCGCCGTAAAGGACATCGTTGTCCTCGCCGCCAAAGAGCGTGTCGTTGCCGTCGAAGCCTTCGAGCGTATCGTCGCCCTGCAGGCCGTTCAGAATGTCGGCGAGGCTGGTGCCCAGCAGACGATCCCTGTCTGGTGTTCCAAAACGCATGGGAAGTCTCCCTGTTGGTTGTCGTGAGAACCCCGGCAGGCCCGCAGGCCGCCGGGAAGGACGCAAGCATCAGCGCTTGTCCTGCTCACAGAACGCCCGGCGGGCCGGGCTATTCCCGTGCCACGGCGATTTGTGCGGACAGCCGGGAATAGACGGCACCCCCGCCCCGTTCTTGGCAGGAACGCCCTTCAACAGGAGACCCGCCATGTTCCCTTCGATCCGCGCCCTGACCCGCCCCGCGCCCAGGCTGATGTTCCGCTGCGCTGCCGAGGACGACGGCGTGATTGCGCCCCCGGTGCCGGCCCGCTCGGTGCTGCCGGACTGGTTCCGGAAGCTGCCGGCAGTTGACAAGGAGCGCCTGAGTGCCACGGACCACGGACTCACGGTGAAGCGCTGCATGCCCTTCCTCGATGCGATGATGACCGGCTGGATCATTCCGGCGGCGGCGACTGTCCGGCTCGAGATCAGCGATGGCGGGCAGACCGTCAACGCCGGCTGGGAGTTCGACAAGGTCATGGTCAGCAACCACCATGCCTATCAGGTCGCGGGCAATCCGATGGAGCCGCGCCCGCCCTGCAAGATGCACAACTACTGGACCATCGAGACGCCGCCGGGCTGGAGCTGCCTGTTTGTGCCGCCGCTCAACCGCGTGCGCCCCGTCTTCGAGGTGCTGGCCGGTGTGGTCGATACCGACACCTACCAGTCGCTGATCCACTTCCCGTTCATCGCGACGGCAGCCGACGGGGTCCATACGATCGAGAAGGGTACCCCTGTGGTGCAGGTGATCCCCTTCCGTCGTGATGCGGCAGGTATCGAGGCGGAAATCCGCGCCGAGACCGCAAAGGAAGCGGAGCGCCGCACGAAGATCATGCGGCACACCCAGGCCGCCGAGGGTTGGTATCGTCAGGTCGCGCGCGAACGCCGCTGACGGCGATCCATCCTGCCGCATGGCATGAAATGATCGATGATGCCTCCGGATGTCTCCGTCCGGAGGCAGACGCATGACCTGGGTGCCCTTTCGGATGCCTTGTCGCTGACAGGCAAGGACGGACCGGAATCCATTTGGCATGCACAAACGGCAGAGGGGCCGGCGAACCGGCCCCTCCCTTGTCGTCAGCTTGTCAGGGCCTTGTCAGGCCCGGCTGCTCAGCGGCGGCCGGAGCTGTTCGAGCTGGAGTTCGAAGACGAATTCGACGAGCTGTTGGATGAGCTGTTCGAAGACGAGTTCGAGCTGGAGTTCGACGAGGAGTTCGAGCTGGAATTGGAGCTCGAGTTCGACGAGCTGTTGGATGAGCTGTTTGAGGCAAGCTGCAGACGCGCGTCAGTCGTCGCCACAGCCAGCGTGTCGGGCGTGGCCACGCGGGCCTGGGCACCCATCACGCCGACCGTCACCAGCGCTGCAGTGGCGAGCGTTGTCGCTGTCATCATCTTCTTCATGTCACTCTCCTGTTGGACAAGACCGTCTCTGGGACGGTCAGCAGGAGAACGGGCTGGCGACAGATTTATTCCGGCGTTTGTCGCCGAATCATGCGGTGCCGGTCCGTCTGGAAGCTTGGCTGGGGCGCCAGGATTCGAACCCGTCAGGTGCCTTGCGCCGTTTTGGTTGCAGTGCCCTCGTTCGGGTCTGCCGCTGCCCTCATCGACCGGCAGGGATGGCTGGGGCGCCAGGATTCGAACCTGGGAATGGCGGTACCAAAAACCGCTGCCTTACCGCTTGGCGACGCCCCAACGTGGGGCGGGAGTTAGCTGCCATGCCGGCAGAATGCAACAGGCAATCGAAACGGGCGCGCCTGTCCGGAAGGGTTGCGTGCGTTGCTGCTTCGGCGTGGCTGGAAGGCGTGGCGCGATTTGCGTCTTGCGCCGGTATCGTGCGGGCGCTATACGCCCCCATCCGCTCGAAACCCGTCATGGCGGAGCGCGCCTTGGCGCGGTGTCGGAGTGTGGCTCAGCCTGGTAGAGCACTACGTTCGGGACGTAGGGGTCGCAGGTTCAAATCCTGCCACTCCGACCACTTTCCAACTCCCTTTGAGCTTATGATCGTCGATCTCTGGCCGTTTTGGCATCAGGCTGCGAAGCCTTTCGCAACCACGTAGATACCGACCGTGACAATCACGGCTGCCAGGACGGTTCCAAGGGCACCCTTGCGGGCTGCCAGCCTGCGGCCAAGCATGCTTCCGGCCAGGCCGCCAGCGATGCCGCCGATGATGAAGAGTGCCGCGATGCGCCAATCGATCAACCCTGCCACCGCATAGTTTGCCGCTGTCGATGCGCCAAAGGCGGCGACCGCGATCAGCGACGTGCCGATGGCGAAGGGCAGCGCCATGCCGGTTGCCAGCATCAATGCTGGCACCACCAGAAAACCGCCGCCGATCCCGAAGAAGCCGGCCAGCAGCCCGGTGCCGAGACCCAGACCAATCAGCTTGTAGAGCAAGGCGGCAGCAGTGGCCCGTGTCAGCCTGACGTCGGCATTGCCCGTGGCCTCGCGCCTGAAAAACATCAGGCCGCCCACCACGATCATCAGCAAGCCGAACAGGGCCAGCAGCCTTTGTCCATCGACATGCCGCGCAACGGTCGAGCCGAGCAGCGCTCCTCCCACGCCAGCGGCTGCAAAAACCAGCCCACAGCGCCATTTGACGTTGCCGGCGCGTGCATGCCCGATCAGGTTGGCAAGCGCACTGGCAGAGACCGCCACCGCACTCGTGCCGATGGCGACATGGGCCGAGGTGACGCCAACGCCATAGACAAGCAGCGGCACCGCGAGCACCGAGCCGCCACCGCCGACCAGCGCGAGGATGAAGCCGACGATCGTGCCAGACAGGCCGGCGAGAAGGTCGGTCATCACACTCATCCTTTCAGTTCGCAGTTGCTGCGACACGGTTCCATGGGGCGCGGGCCAGCAGCTTCGCCATGCCGCAGAAGCCGGTGACACCTGCAAAGACCAGCCCCAGGCCGACAAAGCCCGAGAGCGCGTGGAAGCCGGGATGGACCAGCGCGCCGAGAACCGTACCGGCGGCAACCAGCGAACCTGCACCGATCTGGACCTGACGCATCAGCTCAAGGGGTTGGCGCGCGTCCTTGCGGGTTGGGAGGCCGGCATCGCGCCAGGCCTCGATGCCACCTTCCAGAACGAAAGCCTTCGCGCCAGGGACCGAGGCCGCGAGGTGTGCAGCGTTGGCCGCTGTGCGATTGCCGCTCCGGCAGTGGAAGATCACGGTGCCCTCCGACTTTGGCGGATGCCGCCCGAGTGTGGAGAGGGCATGATGGTGTGCAGCGGGAATGTTTTCCCGGCGATATTCATCGGCTTCGCGGATGTCGACGAGGATGGCGCCCTTGTTCATCAGCGCAAAGGCGTCTGCGGGGGAGAGATGCTTCAGTGACATGCTTGTTTCCTTTCAGAGGGGGTGTCAGGCCTTGTGGCAGTAAAGGCGGTACAGTTCGGCCATCAGGTCGCGGATGCGATCGTCGGCAATGCGATACCAGATGGTCTGGCTCTCGCGCCGGAAGGCGAGCAGGCCTTCGTCACGCATCTTCGCGAGGTGCTGCGACAGGGCCGACTGGCTGATCCCGACATGCGTCACCAGCGTGCCGACATTGGCCTCGCCGGCCTCCATCAGCACACAGAGGATCTGAAGCCTGCGTTCGTTGGCGATGGCCCTGAGGACGTCGGCCACCTCGATGGCATTGGCCTCGAAGGCGGTGCTGTCCAGCGGACGAATGAGCGTCTTCATGAGAATCCTCTAATCAATCTGTTGTTTATTTAGATAATACTTATATATAAGTCAAGGCCGGATCGTGCTGACTTTGCGAGGCCAGCCAGGTCCCCAGCCCACCTGCAAACAAGGAGCCTTCCATGCGTGACCATCCCAACAAGCCCGCTGATGCACACCTGCAGCCGTTGATCCATGCGTTCTTCGATGAGGCCACCAACACGGTCAGCTATCTGGTCGCTGATCCGGCGACGCGCGAAGCGGCGGTGATCGACCCCGTGCTCGACTACGACCAGAATGCCGGCGAGGTCGACACACGCTCGGTCGACGCCATTCTCGCCAAGGCCGGCGAGGAGGGATACCGCATCGTGTGGACGCTTGAGACGCATGCCCATGCGGACCATCTCTCGGGCTCGCCCTACATCAAGGCGAAGACCGGTGCCCGCATCGGTATCGGCGAGCACATCAAGGAGGTGCAGCGCATCTTTCGCCCCGTCTTCAACGCCATCGACCTCAAGACCGATGGCAGCGACTTCGACCACCTGTTCCGCGAGGGCGAACATTTCGCCATCGGCCAGCTGGAAGGCCGCATCCTGCACACGCCCGGTCATACGCCGGCCGACATCGTCTATCTGATCGCGGATGCGGCTTTTGTCGGCGATACGCTGTTCATGCCCGATTATGGCACGGCAAGGGCCGACTTTCCCGGCGGCGACGCACGCGTGCTTTACCGCTCGATCCAGCGTGTGCTGTCGCTGCCGCCGCAAACGCGCCTGTTCATGTGCCATGATTACAAGGCACCGGGCCGTGACCACTATGCTTGGGAGACGACCGTTGCCGCGCAGCGGTCGCAGAATGTGCACGTCAAGGACGGCACCGGCGAAGCGGACTTTGTCGGCATGCGTGAGGCGCGCGATGCGAAGCTGGCCGTGCCACGGCTGCTGCTTCCGTCAATTCAGGTCAACATCCGGGCCGGCCGTTTCCCCGCAGCGGAGGCCAATGGCGTGCGCTATCTGATGATCCCGGTCAAGGCGAAGGGTGCCACAGCCCAGATCGCGACTGCCTCCTGAGCGAAGGGGCGCGGTCAGACATCACGCATCGGCGCGGTCTTCGAGGCGGCAGGGGCAGTCCGATCCCAGCGAGTGATGAAAATGACGGCGGAGAGAAAACCGGAGGCGAGCACTCTGCTTTGGCTTCCGCCCATCCATTCGCAAGGAGGCAAAATTCTGTGCAAGTGGCGGGGCGGGACTCGCTTGAATCGTTGAAGCGAAGGTTACCCTTCGCTTATGCCCCGCCCTAACGACCGGGCTTGCCCTCCTGCGGGGAGGCATGCGGCGACAGGTTGCCGCGCCTCCCTTTGCCTGCTTTCCTTTGCAGGATATCTGGCAAAGCCGCCTCGATCCATGTCGCCAGTGCAACCACTGGTTTCGCTGCCTCTTGGCCCAAACCCGTCAACTCATAGACGACGTGCGGCGGCACGACCGCATGTGCGGTTCGCAGCACAAAACCGTCCGCCTCGAGATCCTTCAGGGTCTGGCTGAGCATCCGCTCGCTGACGCCACCCACCTTGCGCCGCAACTCGGCAAACCGGTGCGGCCCTGTTGCCAGCGCGATCATCACCAGGGTGCCCCAGCGGCTCGTCAGATGCTGGAGAATGGGGCGTGAAGGACAATTTGCCGCCAGCACGTTCCCCGATTTCCAGTGGTCAAGCAGAGCCTGCGCATCCGTGCTGATCATCTTCTGCACTCCAATCTCATACTAACATATTTGTAGGTACTTCTTTTTTTGAAGCAACCCATTATCTCCACGGCCAACCCACTGGAGAACTGCATGACCATCGCCATCACCGGAGCCACTGGCCAGCTCGGCCGTCTTGCCATCGCCGCGCTCAAGGCTCGAAGCGCGCAGCCGATCGCCCTTGCACGCGATCCCGCCAAGGCCGCCGGCCTCGCCGTCGAGACGCGTGCCTTCGACTACGTCAGCGCCGATCCGAACGCGCTGATGGGCGTCGATACGCTCGTCCTGATCTCCTCGAACGACTTCAATGATCGCGTCGGGCAACATCGCAAGGTGATCGCCGCTGCCAAGGCAGCCGGGGTTGGGCGCATCCTCTACACCTCTATCCTGAAGGGCGACGCTTCCCCGATGATCCTCGCGCAGGACCACATCGCGACAGAGGCCGCGCTCCGCGAAGGTGGCGTCCCGGCCACAATCCTGCGCAACGGCTGGTATACCGAGAACTATACGGGCGCCCTGGGCGCCGCGATCCAGCATGGCGCAATCATCGGCGCGGCAGGCGAAGGGCGCGTATCCTCTGCCGCCCGCAAGGACTATGCGGAGGCGATTGCCGTAACGGCGCTCGATGCATCCCACGCCGGCAAGACCTATGAGCTCGCCGGGGATGCAGCCCATACCGGCGTTGAACTCGCTGCCGCCGTCGCCGCAGCTTCAGGCAAACCCATTGCCTATGTGAACATGCCGAAGTCCGCGTATGCGAAGGCGCTGCAGGGTTTCGGCTTGCCCGAAGACTTTGCTATGGTCCTCGCCGACAGCGATGCTTGCGCTGCGAAGGGCGCGCTCTACGATGACAGCCACTCCCTTTCGCGCCTGATCGGCCGCCCGACGACCCCGATTTCCGAAACCATCGCCGTCGCATTGCGTGGAGCCTGACCATGAAGACCGATCGGAAAACCCGAACACTCACCCTTGCGCTTCTGCTGCTTCCCGGTTTTGCCTTGGCACAGGCGCCTCAGAACTCGACCGGTGCCGGGGTGTCAAAACCGCTTCCGCTGACACCCCGACAGGTGGAGGGGCCATATTATCCTACCCAGAAGCTTGCGGATCGTGACAACGACCTGACCCGCGTGGGGAATGGCAGATCGGCGCAGGGGCAGGAACTGTCCCTGTCTGGTCGGCTTGTGGATGAACAGAACACACCGATCCCGTCGGCCCGGATCGAGATTTGGCAGACGGATCATCGCGGCATCTACATGCATCCGAATGACTCCGGCACAGCGGACAGGGACCGCAACTTCCAATTCTATGGGGAAGCCAATACGGACGAAGCTGGCCTATTCAGCTTCCGGACAATCCTTCCGGGTGTTTATGGCTCGCGTCCGCGGCACCTTCACGTGAAGATCGTCCCGAAGGAGGGGCCTGGCCTCACCACGCAGCTCTATTTCAAGGGCGATGAGCGACTTTCGAGTGACGGGATCGTTCGCCGTCTCGGTGCCAGCATTGCGGCGCTTCTGCTGGACCCAGAACGGCGCAGCCCAAATGAACTGCATGCACAGATCTCTTTCGTCCTTCGAAGGAACTGAGGCGCAAACCGATACAGGCTGCGTTTGAACGCTGCTGCGCGCCTGGCTCTTGGTCCGGTCGTTGCAGCCCAAGGCCGCATGGCCCCCATGCTGCGTGGACGGATGGCGCCTGCGCCCTGCTTGCCTCATCCTGACGGACAGGTGGGCCGCGACGGTGTGCGGGGCGAGCGGCGGGAGCGCAGGGGTTGAGTACGGCGGACGACAAGGACGAACAGCCCTCACGCTCCGCCACCGGACCCGTGCTGCCGGCCTTCCTGCCGCAGAGCTTCCGGGCCATGTCGCCGAACCTCGCCGCCTCCATCCTGATGATCCTGGCCTTCATGGTCTTCACCCTGATGTCGGTGCTCGTCCGCTCCGTGGGCGACCGTGTGCCGATCGTGCAGGTGGTGCTGGTGCGCCAGCTGGTCGCCTTCGCCCTGCTGGCGCCGTGGTTCTGGAGCGAGCGGGTGCAGATCCGCCGGCCCACCGGGCTGAAGCTGCATCTGGCCCGCGGCGTGCTGGCCGTCGGCTCAATGACCTGCGGGCTGAGCGCCGTCCTGCTCATCCCCCTCGCCGACGTCACCGCCATCCAGATGGCGGAGGTGCTTTTCGTCACGGCGCTGGCAGCGCTGGTTCTGGGCGAAAAGGTCGGGTGGCGGCGCTGGAGCGCGGCTGCGGTCGGCTTCCTCGGCGTCGCGATCATGGTGCGCCCCTTCGGGCAGGGCGTGGAGACGGCGGCGCTGCTGGCGCTGGCCGGCGCGCTCTTCGGCGCGGGCGGCATGGTGGCGCTGCGTCTGGGCTCCGCCCATGACGGCACGGGCACGGTGCTTTTCTGGCAGGGGGTGGTGGTGCTGGCCCTGATCACGCCCGCGGCGCTGTGGTTCTGGGTGACGCCAAGCCTGGCGGATGCGCTGATGCTGATCTTGATGGGTGTGGTGTTCACTGTCGGGCAATGGCTGTGGACCTATGCGTTGCGTATGGGCGAAGCCTCGGCGCTGGCGCCGCTCAACTACATCAAGCTCCTGATGGCCGGCGTGGTGGGGTGGCTCGCCTATGGCGAGACGCCCACCCTGGAGACTGTTGCCGGCGGCCTGCTGGTGATGGGAGCCGCGACCTACACGATCCACCGCAACGCCAAGCAGGCAGCCAAGGTGCGCCCTGCGACGCTGACCCCAAGCTGAGGCGCGGCCGGACGATGCATTCCTGAACGAGAGGCTGTTTGCGACGCTGGCACAGGCACGGGTTGCCCTGTCGATCTGGCATGCGGACGACAACGGCACCGGCCCACACTCGACACTGGACTGGCAGACGCCATCGTGCCTTCGCCAGCACCTTCCACCCGCGCCGTGATCTGGAGCTAAGCGCCGCCAAAGGCACTTCGCCAGATCCCGACGCTCGCTGCAACGCAAACCCAGAATCTGCCCCCCAGAGCGAACCCAGAGCTGGATAAAAGTTGGGGGCAACATCAGGCGCATTGCGGCCGGCCAAGGGGTCGGAACGATTGTCCAGCTGCCTAACGTCGTTGGGGCAACGCCGCAGCGATGACTGCGGTCGAATGACCAAAAGCGTTCTCTCTCTTCAATTGGCGGTCCGCGCGGCCCATGCGCCGCTCAGGACCAGGATTGCCATTCCGATCCATGTCCAAAGATCCGGGGTTTCGCCGAAGAGGATGACACCATACCCGGTTGCGAACGCCAGCTGGAGGTAGGCGAGCGGTTGAACAACATTCGCCTCCGCAAGCTGATAAACCTTGATGAGCAATCCATGGGCCGTGGAACCAAAGATACACAACAGCGCCATCCAGCCCCAATCTTGCGGCGGAAGCGGCTTCCAGAAAAACGGCACCACGAGACTGAGCGCCACAAAACCTATCAGGGCAACATAGGCCACGCTGGTTTCCGGTCGGTCATGCTTTGCAACGAGGCGCGTGAGCACGGAGTAGATTGCGAAAATCGTGGCCCCAAACAGGACCAGAAGAGCCTCCGCACGGATGACGCCCAGCCCCGGCCGCAAAAGGATCAGCACACCGCAGAAGCCCGCGCCGACCGCCAGCATTCGGACAAGCGGCACCTTCTCGTGGAGGATCAGCGCGGACATCAGCACGACGATGAGCGGATAGACTGAGAAGACGGCATGCGCCTCAGCGAGCCCCAGCACGGTAAAGGCATACACGAAGATGCTGAGCTGCGTGATGAGCGCAAGCCCGCGCAAAATCTGCAAACCGAGCGCTTTGGTGGCCAGAACCTCCCGGATTCCCCCCTCCCGGACGCTCGAAACTGCGATGACAACGACGGCAAAGAAGGCGAAGCGAATCCAGTTGATCGAGATTGCGTTCGCTTGTGCAGCCAGATGCCGTGACAGGGCATCCTGCGTTGCAAAGATCAGCATGGTTAGCGCCATAAGGAAAATGCCGAGTCGAGGATCGCGAGAAGCCATGCTGGGGCATTTCCCTGGTGAGGAATCGAGAAGAATGAGGGGCCGATATTGAGCATAATGGGATGCCCGTTGTCTCCGGCCTTTCGAAGCTTCTTCGTGCCTCAAGTATTGCGACGTTCCTGGTCGGGAGAAATGGCCGGTTTCCGGCAAACTGTTGATGGCGGTGACAATGTTTCCCACAACGGCACCAGCTCCGCGCGGGTGCTGTCAGACGAACCGAAAAAGTCTCGGCATTCGCCCCAACCCAGCCTTGTTCAGGCCGCGAAGAGCTGACGCCATGCGGCCAGCGCGGCGGTGCGACGGTCCTTGAACCGAAGGTCCGCGGATCGACATTGCGGATGATCTCGGGACTGGTCCTGAAGTAGCGGAGCATGGCAGGTCTGGTCATGCCCGAGAGGGTGGGGCTGCCACCCCACCCGGCAAGCGGAACCTTCCTCTGACACTGCCGCTCAGCCGGTCATCCCGGCGAGCACATCAAGTTCAGCGTAGTCAGGAAGGCGGTCCGTCAACCGCTTTCCTTTTCGCACGACGACGCGGTCAGCCTGCGGGCGGCACATCGCCTCATTCTGCGTGCGCGCTGACAGCAAGATGAAATCCGCCGACGCACCAACAGCAATGCGTCCATGCCCGGGCAAGCCGACAATGTCGGAAGGCATCGGACCTGCCATCTGCAACGCCTTCGAGAATGGCCAGTCCAGGTGGAAGATCCGCACGGAGTGATGGAGCGTGTCGATCATGTCATGATCGCCATACGGGAACCATGCGTCGCGACAATTGT
>JAIYDY010000077.1 GCA_027487245.1 Hyphomicrobiales bacterium | reverse complement strand
GGCCTCGGCCATGGCACGAAAAACGTCCACAGGCGGCACACGCAGACGAAAGCCATTCATGTCGCCGACAGCGCGCACGTTGCGTGATCCGGTCGTGAGATGGCGCTTGCCGTAATAGGTTGGAGCCACCATCCGCATGCCGCGCCGGGCAACAAGATCTTCGTTGAGCTTGGTAAAAACTGGTGTTGCAGCTGCCTTGGCAAGATGGGCCGCATCACGCCAAAGGTAAGGGGCCTCCAGAAGCGTCAATTGGGGAAGAAAGGCACCAAGTGCGCCAGCCCCTTCTGTGGTCATCTGCAGGGCGCCAACAGAAAGGGCCTCGACCATATCGCGCCCGGTTCCGAGCTGGCTGTTCGGAAAGACCTGGATGTCTACGCGACCCGAAGTCTTCTCCTTGACTTCGCGCGACACGCGATCTGCCATGAGCACCTGAGGGTGATTTGGCGCCAATTGTTCGCCCCAGCGCACAACTGTCGCCTGAGCCTTCAGGACTGTGGGAGCTGACAACCCCAGTCCGAGGACGGCAGTGCCTGTCAAAACGGTCCTTCTATTCATCCTCATGGCGTGATGTCTCCCTGTGCTACGTTACTCCCGGCGTTCATTCATCGACGCCAGATTTGTAGGATATCCTACAAGTCATCGGATGGCTGTCAACGGGGGAGGGCGTAGCAGCGGTCAGAACAATGTCGGTCGTTTGAAATCGCAGAATTCGGTTGTGAGTCGGCATGCAAAATTGGCTCTCATGCAATTCTGGTGCAGGTTTGAGCCATGGCGTGGAGTGCGCTCCTGCAGGCGGACATCAATCGAGCGGCCGATGGCTTTGCCCACGACCCGCCTTGACCATGCGTCGAGGATGACCGCGACGTAGACGCAGCCGCCAATGATTGCGACGTAGGTGATCTCAGTCACCCAGAGCTGGTTCGGCCCGTCCGGCACCATATCCTTGGCCAGGTTCGGGAAGATCGGTAGATCATGGGCGCGGTCGCAACCCCCACCGTCTGCAAGCCGACCACCGCCCGCGCTGGCGTCGGGGCCGTCAATACACCAACATTCCCACCGGACCACTCGGAGGAGGCTGATCACCATGTGAACGGGATCGATGAAGCGTGGAAGGTCAGCTGCGGCGACCTCGAAGGTTGGCCTGCCCGGATAAACGCTCAGACTTTCGGCTGGAGCAACTCCTTGCGCAGCATGCAGTGCACCCCCTTGTGCTGGTTGACCGTCTGGGTGATGCGCAGGTCCGCCGTGATTGAGCAGAGGCCATAGGCTTGCTCGCGGCTGAGGCCGGTTCTTTCGACGATCAGCGCGATCATGTCACGAAGCGCCTTCTCGGCACATTTGTCGAGATCGGGATCCATGCCGCAGGTCATGACATGGGTCGGGGTCTCTGCACGCGGATAGGTAAAGCTCAGATCCTTGCGCACTATCAATTCGAACGTGCCCGTCAGCGCGGTCTCGATGGCGGTGACATTGACCTCACCATCGCCTTGCAGGGCATGCCCATCACCGCATGAAAACCCGGCTCCTTCGACAAACACCGGCAGATAGAGCGTACTTCCCGCGACCAGTTCCTTGTTGTCGATATTGCCGCCGAAGGCTCGCGGAATGATCGAGGTGCAACGGCCCCAGGCAGGTGGAGGTGCAACACCCATGACACCAAAGAATGGTGCCAGCGGCAATTCAAGCCCCCAGGGCATGGTCCCGATCATGCGCGCCGCGTCGAGCGCGATGTGCATGAGGTGATGGCTGGGGAAGTCGTCAGGCAATGTTCCGGCGAGTGGACGATTGAAGTTGAAACCCCAGTCCTGATGCAGCCCAACATCGAGAATGCGGACCTCCAGCACATCCCCCGGCATCGCGCTTTCCACATGCACAGGGCCTGTGAGGATGTGCGGCCCAAACGGAATGCCGACCTGCGCGTCGTGAATGGCATGCAACTCCGGCGGAACATGAAAACCAGCAGGTGGCAGCACCTCGCGTGTGCCGGAGACGCTGGTGATCTTGACCTTCGCACCGCTTGGAACGCGTAGCGCAGCAGGCTGTGCAGCGTCGAAATAGCCCCAATGGGTGGTTTTGGGGCTTGGCTTCAGCTCAAAGTCCGGCATGTCGTCAACACCTCTGGCATCTCAAGTCAGCGACCTTGCAAATACGATGCTCAGCTTGCAAGGGAGGGGCAAGCAAACCTTTGAAGGTCATCATGTCAGATTCAGGATCAGGCCCGCAACGAATCAATGCCATCGCTGTGTTCTGCGGATCCAACACGGGGCTTGGAGAGCTCTATATTGAAGCTGCCAAGGCTCTTGGTGACGAGATTGGCCGGCGCGGAATGACACTGGTCTATGGTGGCACTCACAAGGGTCTGATGGGTCTCATGGCAGACGCCGCCATGGCAGCTGGAGGACGTACCCACGGGGTCATCACCCAGCGGCTGGCAGACCGCGGACATCAGCACCCGGGCCTCCACATCTGTGAGGTCGTTGGCGACATGCGAGGTCGCAAGGCGCGGATGGCATTGTTGGCTGACGCGTTCATCGCATTGCCAGGCGGGATCGGGACGCTTGAAGAGTTCATGGAGATCTGGACGCTCAATCAATTGGGCGAGATCGACAAGCCCGCTGGCTTGTTCGATGTGGGGGGATACTATCAGCCGTTCCTGAGTTTCATCGATCATATGATTGGGCAGCGCTTTCTGCCTCGCGAACATCGCAATGGCATTGTTGTTCAGTCCGATACCAAAAGCTTGATTGACGGTCTTCAGACGTTTCAGCGCATTACGGTTCCAAAATGGATGTAGGCGGCGGGCTCGTCAGGCGGCGGCCCAATTGTTCGGCGAATTTTGCTGCTGCCACCGGAAGAGCCCGTCCGCGCAATTGGCCCATCGCCAGTTTTGCCGGTGGCACGTCACGCAGATCGACGGGGCGTGCGATCAAGCCGTGCCGGTCGCGCAAGGTTGCCGGTGCCCCGATCTCGATCTGGAACGTGATGGCGTGTTCGAAGCGAACATAGTTGCGCAAGAACTCGAACGAGTTGGATTCCACCACCTGTTCGAAGCGAAACGAACTGCGTGCCGTTGCCTCATCCAGCAACTGTCTGCCACCATAGCTGCTATCGGGAAGCGCCAATGCAAACGTTGCGCAATCGCGTAGCCGTACGGTGGGTTGTGCTGCAAGAGGATGGTCCGCCGCCATGATTGCGACAAGTCGCTGCTCAGCTGAAGCCAGCACCTGAAAGTCAGCCATGATCGAGGGACGGAACACCAGAGCCAGATCAACCTCGAACTCCGCAAGTGCGCGCAATGCATCGGTGTGGTCGCGCACCTTCACGTGGAATTGGACAAGCGGAAACTCGCAACGATAGGCCGCAATCGCGATTGGCAGCAGCTCATAGGCAAGTGCCTGACTGCAGGCGACGGAAACCGTTCCACGCCGAAAACCTGAGAGGTCTTCGATCTGGGATCTGACACGGCTCATGTCGGCCAATTGGGTCCGGACATGACGGATCAACAACTCGCCAGCAGCATTCAGCCTGACCCCGCGCGGCAGCCGCTCGAAGATCTGCGTCCCAAGATCGTCTTCCATGTCCTGGATGCGGCGATTCAGTGCTGAGGCTGTCAGGTTCAGCTTCTCGGAGGCTTTCCGGATCGAGCCGGCGCGGGCCACCTCGTCGACGTAGCGCAGTAGCCGCAGGTGCTTCATGGACCATCTCCTGATGACCGGTGCATTTTTCGAACATGACTAGCAAGAAATCAGCAGAAGACGGCATCGGTCAATCCGCTAGCGTGAAGTTGTCAGTCAACTGGAGCGTTCCGATGACCCGCGCACATGGTTCTGCAATCTCTCGGCGCAAGTTCGGGCTTTTGCTCGGAGGCTTTGCCGCGGCAAGCTCTTTGCCCGCTCCTGCGCTTGCGCAATCGCCGACACGGTTGAGGATGGTTCTCAACTGGCGTTACCAGGGGCCGCAAGGCTGGTTCTTCCTGGCGGAGGACCGTGGCTACTTCCGAGAAGCTGGCCTTGATGTCGTGATGGACCAGGGCAACGGCTCGGGTGCGGCGGTCGGCGCGGTGGCGTCGGGCTCGTATGATCTCGGCTTCGGCGACATCAACGCGCTGATCCAGCTGGTGGCAAGGGGCGCGGCTGGCGGCAACACGCCGCTCGCTATCTCCGCCATGTACAACCGGCCGCCGTTCACCATCGCCGTGAAGGCGGATGGTCCGATCAAGACGCCGAAGGACATGGAAGGCCGGACGCTGGGCGGCCCCGCCAATGACGGCGCGCTGAAGTTGTTCCCCGCCTTTGCCAGACTGGCCGGCATTGATGCCGCAAAGGTTCAGCTGACCAATATGCAGCCCAACCTGCGCGAGCAGATGCTCCAGCGCGGTCAGGTCGATGGCGTGTTCGGCTTCGTCAACACCATCCGCTTCTCGGCGAAGCTGGTCGGCATCGACCCCGACAAGGACTTCCGCTTCATCAACTACGGCGATTTCGGCATGGATCTGTATTCCAACGCGATCATCGCTTCACGCAAGCTTGTGAACGACAATCCAGGTGCACTTCGGGGACTGCTGGCGGCCATCAACAAAGGCTTGAAGGACACGCTGAAGGACCCGGACGCGGCCATCGAGGCGGTCGCCAAGCGTGAGCCGCTTATCAACAAGGCTGTCGAGAAAGAGCGCCTCATCGCGACGTTGAACGATGAGATGAGCCATCCAGAGCTGTCGAGCATTGGCATCGGCGATCTCAACGATGCGCGCTTCCGGAAGTCGATCGGCATCGTCGTCGAGGCGGACAGCTTGCCGCGCATGCCCCAGCCGGAGGAGCTGTTCAGCCGCGCCTTCCTGCCGCCGATGGCCGACCGCGTCACCAAGCTGCTCTGAACGGGCTCAGCGTCATGGACCTCAAACTGAACGACCGCGTGGTGGTCATCACTGGCCCCGCCAAGGGCATGGGAGCGGCGATCACGCGCGCCTTCGCCGCCGAGGGCTGCAAGCTGGCCTTGCTCGGGCGTGACACAGCCGCCATCGAGCCTGTCGCCAATGAGGCCCGCGCGATGGACGCCGAGGCGATCGTGATCGCCTGCGACGTCACGCAAGGCGCAGCGTGCGACGCGGCGATCGCCGAGGCCAAGGCGCGGTTCGGCGGGCGGATCGATGTGCTGGTGAATGTGGCAGGCGGCTCCGGGCCGATCGGCAAGACAGGCTGGGAGACCACCGAAGCCGAGTTCGACGAGATCATCGACCTCAACATGCGCGGCTGCTTCAACACGATGCGCGCCTGTCTGCCGACCATGATCGCGCAGCGCGACGGCAAGATCGTCAATGTCGGCGGCACGTTCGGCATGCGCGGTCGGGCCGGGCGCATGGCCTATTCGGCTTCCAAATGGGGCCTTCGCGGCATCACCAAAAGCTTCGCGCTCGAGGCGGGACCCTTCAACATCAACGTCAACTGCGTTGCGCCGGGCATGGTGGACGGACCGCGCTTCCGCGGCAAGGTCGTGCCCGAGATGGCGGCCCGGCTTGGGATCTCGCCGGAAGCCGCCGTCGAGAAGCATGCAGCCGACTACGCCCTGCGCCGCGTCTCGACGGATGAGGATGTGGCGAATGCCTGCCTCTTCCTCGCATCGCATGTGTCGCGTCAGATCAGCGGCGTCGACCTTCCGGTCGATGGCGGCTGGGCGATGCTGTGAGGACATGATGACCCTATTGCCATTCACAGCCGATCTGGTGCTGACGGGCGGCACGGTCGTGACCTCCAAGTCGCGCTTAAGGGCGGATGTTGCCATCAAGGACGGATTGATCGTCCTCGTCGGCGATGCGTCTGCGATGCCCGCAGCGGTGGAGGTCGTCGATGTGTCCGGCAAGTTCATCCTGCCCGGCGCGATCGACGTGCATGTCCACTTTCGCGAGCCGGGCTACACCCACAAGGAGGACTGGCAGACCGGAAGCGCGGCAGCCGCTATGGGTGGCACGACCACCGTTTTCGAGATGCCGAACACCCATCCGCCGACCCGATCGGTGACGGAACTCCGCCAGAAGCAGCAAGCCGCCGAGAAGTCCCATGTGGACTACGGCATCTATGGTCTCCTGGCCGAGGATAACATCGGCGAGTTGCAAGGACTGATCGACGGAGGCGTCAATGCCTTCAAGTGCTTCATGGGCAACACCTTCGGCAATCTGCCCTCGCCGTCGACCGGCGCGATGCTGGAAGGCTTCGAGATCATCGCTCCCTCGGGCCTGCGCATCTCGCTGCATGCCGAGACGGCATCGATCATGGCATGGCGGCAGAAGAGGCTGATGGAGGCGGGCCGCAATGATCCGCTTGCCCATATCGCTGCAAGACCCGCCATTGTCGCCGCAGAAGCGGTCAGCCGTGCTGCTGAACTGGCCGAGTGGACGGGCGCACGGGTGCATGTCCTGCATATCTCGTCAGCAGCGGAACTGAGGCCTCTAGCCGACGCGAAGGCGCGCGGCGTCGAGATCACCGGCGAGACATGCCCATGCTATCTCCTCTTGGACAGCCGCGACTATGCGCGGCTCGGCTCGGTGATCCGCGTCAATCCGCCCGTGCGCGAGCACAGCGACTCGCTCGCTATCTGGAAGGCCTTGCAGTCGGGCGTCGTCGACATGATCGCCACTGATCATGCGCCCCACACCCCGACCGAAAAAAACAAGGCCGTCATCTGGGAGGCCGACTGCGGCTTTCCCGGCGTCGAGACGCAAATGCCTTTACTGCTCAACGAAGTGGCGTCAGGGCGCATAACGCTTGAGCATTACGTGAAGATATCCGCCGAGAACCCGGCCCGCGCCTTCGGCCTGTGGCCTGCCAAGGGCCGCATCGAAGCGGGCGCGCATGCCGACATCGCCGTCGTCGATATGGAGCGCACCGAGACGATCCGGGCGGCAAACCTGCAGTCACGCGGCAAGGTGACCCCTTTCGACGGCGTCCATGTCACCGGAGTACCGATACATACCCTGGTCCGCGGCCGTTTCGTGCAGCGTGACCGCCAACTGGTCGCCGACACCAGCGGTTGGGGCCGACAGGTCACCGACATCCAGCGCATGCCGCCAGCCAATGTTCGCAATGCGGACCAGACCTTGGCAGCAGTCTTGCAAAGCCCTGTTCCACTGCCACAAGGAGCGGCGACGTGAACGCGCACGACGGTCAGACGGGATCCGCCTCACCTGGCGCGCTGGCCCCGACATTCATCGAGTTCGAGAACGCGTCGATCACCTATGGCCGAGGTGAGCGGGCAGTGCAGGCGCTCGCGCCGACGTCGCTCAAGGTCAGCGAAGGCGATTTCGTGGCGCTGGTCGGGCCTTCGGGTTGCGGCAAATCCACGATCCTCAAGATGGTCGGCGAACTGCTGAAACCCAGCTCAGGTCATGTCTTCGTGTCCGGCCGCGAGATCGGTGCCAAGGCGATCCGCATCGGTATGGCCTATCAGAACCCGACGCTGCTGCCGTGGCTGAACATCCGCGACAACGTCATGTTGCCGCTGAAGATCGTGCCGCCATTCCGGCAGGAATTCCGTTCAAAGCGGAAGGGTGAGTTCCGTGATCGCGTGGATGCCCTGCTGACCCAGGTGGGACTGGCCGGTTTTGGCGAGAAATATCCTTTCCAGTTGTCGGGTGGCATGATGCAGCGTGCCAATCTTTGCCGCGCACTGGTTCACGACCCTGACCTGCTGTTGCTCGACGAACCGTTTGGCGCGCTTGACCAGTTCACCCGCGAGGAATTGTGGGCGATCATGCAGGACCTCTGGCTTTCCAAGAAGCTGACCGTTCTTCTGGTCACGCACGACCTGCGCGAAGCGGCCTATCTCGCCAACCGCATCTGCGTGATGAGTTCGCGGCCAGGGCGCATCCTCGACGACCAGATCGTTGACCTCAAGCGCCCTCGCAACATCGACATGACCTTTCAGCCCGACTTCGTCGCGCTTAACCAGAGGTTGCGCGCGATGATTGTCGGTGCCCGCGGCGGAACTGGCATCGTCAACCACGCACCCGGCACAGCCTGAGGAGGCGAAGGATGGAACGCGTCGTCGAGGTCATCCGCGAGAAAGGGGCATCAACGGCTCTGATCATCGGCTTTTTCGTCTTCTGGGAGCTGTTCTGCCTGATGGCGAACATCTCCGACATCCTGCTGCCGCGGCCAACGCAGATCATCGCGGCGCTGATCAAGTTCTGGCCTGCCATCTGGCCCCATACCTATCAGACCCTTTACACAACCCTTGTGGGCTTCAGCATCGGCGTGGTGATCGGGCTGCTGCTGGGCATCCTGATTGGCTCGTCAAAGCTCGCCTATGATACAGCCTATCCATTGCTGGTCGGCTTTTCGTCCATTCCGAAGGTCGCTGTCGTGCCGATCTTCGTGCTTTGGTATGGCGCGGGCACAGTGCCCGCCATCCTCACGGCGATGATCATCTGCATCTTTCCGATTGTCGTGAATGTCGCGACCGGGATAGCCACGGTTGAACCGGAACTCGAAGACGTGATGAAGACGCTGAAGGCGTCGAAGCTCGACATCCTCTGGAATGTCAGTTTGCCCCGTTCGATGCCGTACTTCTTCGCTGCCCTGAAGGTCGCGATCACGCTCGCCTTCGTCGGCTCGGTGGTTGCCGAGACCGTCGCCTCGAACCGGGGCATCGGCAACATGATGATGATCGCCTCTTCAAGCTTCAACGTGCCGCTGGTCTTTGCAGGACTGTTCGTCCTCGCAGGACTCGGCGTCGCTCTCTACGTGCTGTTCTCGCTGATCGAATACCGGGTCACGGGCTGGGCACATCGAAAAACCGATCTGGCAGCCACCTGACCGATCGCCAAGGACCGCACCCGCCATCTTTCCTTTTCCAACGGAGACCAGCATGCGCCGAATGTTCCTGAAATCCGCCCTTGCCGCTGCCACTGTTGCCCTTTGCGCCTTGTCTTCGGCCCTATCACCTGCCGCCGCGCAGGCTCCGACCAAGATCAGGTTTACCCTCGATTGGCGCTATCAGGGCGTCCACTCATGGTACTTCCACGCCAAGGAGAAGGGTTACTTTGCCGCTGAAGGCCTCGATGTCACCATCGACCAGGGTGACGGCTCCGCAGCCACGGTCACGCGTGTGATGTCGGGAACCTATGACGCCGGCTTTGGCGACATGACGGCCATCATCCAGCAGGCCGCCAATCGTCCGGGCGAAGCTCCCGTCATGGTCTACATGATCTACAACAAGTCGCCGCTGGCGATTGTCCACAAGGCCAATGGACCGATCAAGACGCTGAAGGACCTTGAAGGCAAGAAGCTCACCTCGCCTGCCGGATCAGCGACCGTCCGGCTGCTGCCGCTGTTCGCCAAGCTCAATGGGCTCGACGCCAGCAAGATCGAGGTGGTGAACATTGCCCCGAATGTCCAGGAAATGATGATGGTGCAGGATCAGGTGGTTGGCGGCTTCGTCTTCACCGTGACATCCTACATGAACCTGATCGGCATGCGGCTTGATCCGGACAAGGACTACCGCTTCATCATGTACGCCGACCACGGCATCGAGGCCTATTCGAATGGTGTCATGGTCTCGCAGAAGATGATCAGGGAAAATCCCAAGGCCGTTGCCGGTCTGGTGCGCGCGATCAATCGTTCAATGCTTGAGATGACGGCGAACCCGGTCGAAGCCGGCAAGACCATGTTCCGGGTCGAGCCCACCATCAATGCCGAGATCGAGGCGAAACGCGTCGAGTTCACCTACAAGAACCACATGTACACGCCAGAGACCGTCAAGCTTGGCGCTGGCGATGTGTCGGACGAGCGCATGGGCAGGGCCATTGGTCAGGTTGTCGAAGCCTTCGCCCTGCCAAAGGCCCCCACGGCTTCCGAGGTCTTCAATCGTTCTTTCCTGCCACCGCTGGCTGAACGCCAGTTCACGGCTCCAAAAGGCTAATTGTCCAGGGCAGATCCCGGCTCACGTCCATGCGCAAGCTCGCAGCGCCTCATGGCTTTGATGCACATGGCAGCGTTCGCAATTGCGAGATCGCGATCGATGGCGGCAAGCTCGTCGCCATCGATCCGGCGGTCGTACACGACAACACGGTCGTTCTTCCCGCCCTGACCAACGCGCACGATCACGCCCGCCCGCTGCGCACGAGTTCGATTGGTGGCTTTGGCAAGCCGCTGGAGATCTGGCTGCACCGCCTGGCTCTGATGGTGCCAGTTGATCCCTATCTTGCTGCTCTCGCGCCACTGGCCCGCGCCGCGCTTGGCGGGCAGGGCGGCGTGATGGTCCACGCCACGCGTGCTATGGGGTTCACTGATCTGCCAACCGAAGCGAAGGAAGTCGCCCGCGCAGCAGGCGATGTCGGTGTCCGCATCGCTTTTGGGATCGGCATGCGTGACCAGAACCCGCTCGTCTATGGCGATCACGCTGGCCTGCTCGATGCGCTCGATGCCGACGCACGAGCCGAGATCGACCGGCGCTTTCTGGCACCGATGTTGCCGCTTTCGGAACAGATTGCGCGCGTTGACGCGGTCGACGCTGCCATCGGCGGGCCGATGGTCGATGTCCAGTATGGACCCAACGGGCCACAGTGGTGCTCGGATCGCATGTGGCAGGCCATTGCCGAAGCTTCAGCGCTGACGGGCAGGCGGATCACCACCCATCTGTTCGAGACCAAGTACCAGCGCGACTGGGCCGACCAGAATTATCCCGGCGGACTGGTCAAGCATTGGAAGGATATAGGGCTTCTTTCTTCACGCCTGACACTCGCGCATTGTGTCTGGGCCCGACCGGAAGAACTCGAGATGATCGCCGAGGCAGGCTGCATCATCGCCACCAACGCATCTTCCAATTTGGCGCTGCGTTCCGGAATTGCACCGGTGGCCGAGATGGTACGCAGGGGCTGCAAGGTCGCGTTAGGGATAGACGGGCAGGCTTTCGACGAAGACGACGATGCCTTGCGAGAGCTGCGACTGCTCTGGTCGTTGCATGCCGGCTGGGGCTTCGACAGCGAGCTGGTGCCCACAGATGTGCTGCGAATGGCATTGGAAAATGGGCGCGCCGCGATCGGGGCACCGATCGGAGGCAACATCAGCGTTGGCTCTGCGGCTGACCTGCTTGTGCTCGATCGGGCAGCTCTCGACAGCGATGCGTTGATGCCGGTTGATCCGCTTGACTTGCTTTTCGCGCGGGCCAATTCCACCCATATCCGGGAGGTCATCGTCAACGGTCGCACCATCGTCAGCCATGGCCGAGTTCTGGGTGTCGACCTTGACGGCGCGCATGCAGAACTCAGAGCCGCCTATCGCGCTGGAATGCCGGATCGCGCCGCGTTTGATGCAGCCTTTCCATCACTCGAAACAGCGATCCGGGGTCACTATCTGCAGCGACTGGGATGTTGCTGATCCCATGCGCATCTTCAGCGAAACCGACGTAGCAGCACTCATCACCATTCCTGATGCCTTGCGCTGTGCCGAACTGGCTTATCGTCTTCATGCCTCGGGCGAAGCTTCGACACCTGTTCGCGGAGATCTTCGCAGGGACGATCCGAAAGCAGGCTGCCTGATGCTGGCAGGTGCCTGGGGTGCCCAGCATCTCGCAGTCAAAAGCAATGTGCACGCCTATCCGGACGGACCGGATGCACCAAGGCTTTGGGGCAGCCTGCTGAGCCTGTGGGATTGGAGCATGGCCACCCCCCGCGCCATGCTTGCCGCCCGGACTTTCAATGATCACCGTACAGCCGCGGGTTTTGGCGTTGCTGCACGTATTCTCGCACCGACTGATGTCAGCACCATGGCTGTCTTCGGCGCTGGAAAGAGCGCACCGATGACTATCCGCTATCTCAAGGCCGTGCGGCCGACGATCAGCAAGGTCATGCTGGCAGGCCGATCTGCCGAGCGTGTGCGTGCGCTTGCCAGTCTTGTCGCGGCATGGCCGGACTTTACAGATGTGGAGGTGGAGGTTGCCTCTTCGCCAGAAGCTGCGGTCAAGAACGCCGATGTCGTCGCAACGATGACAACCTCCGATCATCCGGTGTTTCCCGGCAGTGCAGTCAAGGCAGGTGCTTGCGTCATTCTCGGAGGGGCAAATCGGCCAACGGCCCGGGAAGCCGATGACAATCTGATGCGCCGCTCTGATGTTTATGCCGACTCTGTGCATGGGCTTTCTGACAAGGCGGGTGATGTGAAACTGGCGCTGGAGAGCGGGGCGCTGACACAACAGCGCATTCTGGCCGAAATCGGAGCGTGCATACATGCCATACCCGCACTGAGCGGGAGCAGCGATGTGCGCATCTTCAAGTCGATGGGCCTTGCCATTCAGGATGTTGTTCTGGCCGAACATCTGGTCACAAGAGCCGAGCAACTCGGTTTTGGCACTGTTGTGGATCTCGAAGGCAAGGCGCTTCCGCCATGACCCAGGACCATACCTTGCTGATCCGCAACGCGATGGTCCTCACGCTGAACGCAACGGACGAGGTGCATCAGCAGGCTGACATTCTTGTCCGTGATGGAGAGATCAGTGCAATCGGCAAGATACCGGAAGAAACGGTGCCTCTTGCAACGCGCGTTATCGACGCGTCTGGAATGCTGGCAGCGCCGGGGTTGGTCAACGCCCACATGCATTCTCAATCCGGCACCATGTCGGGTTTCGGAGACCGGCTGAGCCATCCTGCCTTCATGTGGCTGACCCAGGCTCACACATCACGCCGCACCCCGGACGAAATCCGGCTGGCCGTCCTGTTGTGCGCCACACAGATGCTGCAGTCAGGCACCACCGCCGCCATCGATCACTTCCCCGGTCAGCGCTTCTCGCTGGCCGACATGGACGCGGTGATGTCGGCCTGGGCCGAGACTGGCATGCGCGTCATGCTGGGCATGCGCTTTTTCGATGGCGAGTTCGGTGACATCGTGCCGCCCGGAGCAGGCTTGTCGCCCGAGCTTTCCGCCGCTGCGCGCTCGGTCGACATCCTCAAGCCGCACCCGTTATCCGCACTGAAAGAGCAGATGCCCGAGATCGTGGGACGGTGGCATGGCCATGCTGGAAGGCTCAGTGTCTGCCCAGCCCCTTCAAACCCGGACAGATGTAGCGACACAGCGTTAATCTACTGTGCCGAACTTGCCGAGGCGCACAATCTCGCGATTCACACGCATCTTCTGGAAACGCGCTCTCAAGCTGATATTGCGGCACGGCGATATGGCTCCACCACGGTGGCACACCTTGTCGATCTGGGTATTCTTTCCGGGCGCTGGTCCTGTGCGCACAGCATCTGGCTGACCGATGCCGACATCGAATTGATGGCGTTGTACAGGGCCATTGCCGTTCACAATCCGGAAAGCAACGCGCGGATCGGCTCAGGTCGAATGCGAACGCCCGATATGCTGCGCGCAGGCGTGCCCATCGCGCTTGGCACGGATGGATCGGGCGCAAACGACAATCTTGTCATGCACGAGGCCATGCGCGCTGCTGCAACACTGCACCGGGCTGATCTGCCGGACCGAAGACACTGGGTCAGCGCACGCGATGCCTTGCGCATGGCGACTGAAGGCGGCGCGAGAGCGATGCAGCATGAGCGCCGCAGCGGTCAGATAGCGCCCGGCTTTCGGGCTGATCTGTGCCTCTATCGCCTGGATGCTCCATGGTGGAAACCCGTCAACGATCCCGCCTCGCAACTTGTTTTCGCCGAAACGGGAGCCTCGGTCGCTTGTGTGCTGGTTGATGGCAACGTGCTTGTCGAGGGCGGACGCGTAACGGCTTTTGACGCTGAAGGAGCCCTGGCCGAAGTGGAGGGAATGGTGGCGTCCCTGCGCAGACGCAATGCAGACCTGTTTGCTGTGGCAGATGCAATTGCCGAGGCTCTGACATGAGGACTTCAGGTCCGGACACTGTCGATCTCGTGCTGTGTGGCGGCATTGTCGTCACGCCCGACGGCATGCGGGAGGGCGCTGTTGCTGTCGATCAAGGCAAGATCCTGGCACTCGGCTCAGACGCCGCCATGCCTCCTGCACGGCAGCGCATCGATGTCGACGGTCTGCACATCATCCCCGGCGCGATCGATGTTCATGTGCACTTTCGCGAGCCGGGCTTCTCCTACAAGGAGACCTGGGCAACGGCGACTGCTGCTGCAGCAATCGGTGGCGTGACCACGGTCTTTGACATGCCGAACACCAACCCGCCGACGGCGACACCCGAAGCCGTCCGGCAGAAGATCGCCATCGCCTCGTCGCAGGCTCTGGTCGACTTTGGCATCTACGGCTATGTCGGCGAGGGCAACGTCGATCAACTGGCTGCCATGGCTGAAGCTGGGGCTGTTGCCTTTAAGCTCTATCTCGGAAGCGACAACCCGCTGGTTCCATGCCCTAATGATGGCGCGGTTCTGGATGCATTGTCGGCGATCGCATCGCTCGGGCTGCGCTGCACGACACATGCGGAAAACACGCCCATTCTCAATTGGCGCGGAGCGCGTTTGAAGGCGGATGGGCGCCAGGATCTGGCAGCTCATCTGGAGCAACACAGCGATATGGCAACCGTGGAGGCGGTTTCGCGCATTGCACTTTTCAGCGAATGGACCGGGTGTCCGATCCATATTGCCCATGAAAACTGCCGGCATTCGCTGCCGCTGATTGCCGATGCGAAGCGGCGCGGGGTCAATCTGACGGCCGAAACCTGTCCACATTATCTGTTTCTCAGCATGGACGACGCGGAGCTGGCCGGCGGCAATGCCTTGAGGGTCAAGCCACCTGTGCGCGAAGCCGGGCATGCGAAGCCTCTGTGGGATGCGCTCAAATCCGGGGTTATCGACATGATCTCGACGGATCACGCCCCCCATGCCCGGGCCGAGAAGCTGCGCAGTTCGATCTGGGACGTGGCACCCGGGTTTCCTGGCGTCGAGACATCCATGAGGTTGATGCTCAATGAAGTCAGCAAGGGACGGCTTTCACTCCCCGAATACGTCCGCATGGCCTGCGAAGCGCCTGCCCGAGCCTTTGGCCTTTATCCGCGCAAAGGGTCGCTGCAACCGGGCTCCGATGCGGACATTGTGGTCGTTGACCTAGCAAAGAGCGCTGTCATCCGGGGAACCGAACTCCAGTCGCTCGGCAATGTCACACCGTTTGAGGGTCGGCAGACAATCGGCGCACCGGTGATGACCATCCTGCGCGGCATGATCGTGGCACGTTACGGTCATCTCGTTGCCAGGCCCGGGATCGGGCAACCCGTCGGCCAGACGCCCAAAGGGCGAAGCTGAGGAACTGTGGCAGTTGACCCGCAGACACGACCATGTGCTTCGACAAAATCGGCCGTCTCACTTGCAAAACGCGTCACTTGACCCACTGGCGAAGTCAGTTGCGCTGCCCTGATCCGCCACGATGGCAATCCCAAACGGGACGCTTCCGCCGCCTTTGATCCACCGGGTAGAATTGCATTGCTGCAAGGCGGACGTGGACCAGCGATGGGTGCATGTTCGTTGGTGTGACGGCAGAATTGATGGCACTCAATGCGCATTCGGGAAAACAAGTCTTTTAAAACAATGAACCAACGAAGTTGTTTGATTCCCTTCCTGGCACCAGCATTCCTTCGGAGACATCCGGAACACCAGAAAACCGGCCCTTGTGGCCGGTTTCTTGTGCGTTTCGATCAGTTGCGGCAAAAATCGTAAAGCGCGCAATCAGGCCAGTTCGTAGCGGATGTCCTGCGCGCCTTCCCACAGCACCTTGCGCCCGAGCGCATAGATGTTCTCGAGGCCCGAGGTCAGCGTGATGAAGTGGTTGCCGGACAATTGCCCTGCCTTGGATGCGAAGTTGACATTGCCATAGGCCATCAGGATCTCGGTCTCGCTGACCCCGCCGGGATACAGGATGATCTGGCCGGGCGACGGATAGCAGGTGTTGTTCTCGTATCCGACGCCGAAATCGAGGTCACCGAGCGGGGACCAGACGCCCTCTCCGCTCCAGCGCACATGGATGATCTTGCTGACGAAGGGCATGGCCTTGATGAAGGCGGCGCAGGTCTTCGGGGCCAGCTTTTCCTCGAAATGGCCCGTGAAGGTGTAGGGGCCGGCAATCACTCGGACGGGTGTCATGGCGTGGGTTCCTGTTGCGCTGGAAAGGACCCTGCCGCTGTAGAACATGAAGAGCCAAGGGTGAAGGCGCAATTTCGCGCCTGTCCGGCTCTCTTCCTGCGAGAGGGCAGCTTGCTGCCGGGGTGTGGTTGCGGGCATGCTGCCAGCCGGCTCGCCTGGCGGGCTCGAAACCGGACAGGGCAAGCATGCAATTCCACTACGATTTCAGCCGCCGGAAGGCACTGATCACCGGCGCGTCCTCCGGGCTCGGGCGGCATTTCGCCACGTTGCTGGCCAGGCAGGGCATAGCAGGGCTTGCCCTTGCCGGGCGCAACGCCGAGCGCCTGGCCGAGGTCGCCGAGGATTGCCGGCAGGCAGGTGCTGGCCAGGTAGCCGTCATTGTTGTCGATGTCACCGATGCAGCGGCCATTGCTGATGCGATCGCTGACGCGTGGAAGGCTCTGGGCAGTGTCGACCTTCTGGTCAACAATGCCGGCGTCGCCGAGACCGCGAAGGCTCTCGAAACCACGTCGGCCGGCTTCGATATGGTTCTGGACACCAACCTGCGCGGGCCCTGGCTGGTTGCGGTCGAGGCTGCCCGGCGGATGGTGGCCGCAGGCTCGGGCGGAGACATCGTCAACATCGCCTCGATCCTGGGCTTGCGCGTCGCGAACGGGCTCGCGAGCTATGCTATCTCCAAGGCCGGCATCATCCAGATGACGCGGGCGCTGGCCATCGAATGGGCCCGCCATGGCATTCGCGTCAATGCTCTGGCACCGGGCTACATCGAGACATCGATCAACAAGGGATACTTCGAGACAGAGGCTGGTGCAGCGATGGTCCGCAACATTCCGGCGCGGCGGATCGGCCGGATCGATGAACTCGATGCACCCTTCCTGTTGCTGGCTGGCGCGGCTTCAGCCTATCTCACGGGTGCGGTGCTGACGGTCGATGGCGGGCACCACATCAACCCGCTGTAAGGGGCAAGGATCACATGGACTTCTCGCTGCCGCCCGCCCTTGACGACATCCGGCTCCGGACGCGCGCCTTCGTGGCCGACCACATCCTTCCGCTCGAACAGGATCCGGGAGCCCGTGACGAGCACGAGAACATCGCCGAGCCGGCTTTGGCGCGCATTCGTGCGCTGGCGAAGGCCCAGGGTTTGTGGAGTCCGCAGGTGCCGTTAGCGCTGGGCGGCATGGGCCTGCCCATGGTCGGCCAGGCCGCGATGTACGAAGAGGCGAACCGCTCGATCTTCGGGCCGGTCTGCTTCAACTGCGCTGCGCCCGATGACGGCAACATGCGCCTGCTGGCAACCGTCGGGACCGATGCCCAGAAGGCGCGCTGGCTGGCCCCGATCGTGTCGGGGGAGGTGCGCTCCGCCTTCGCGATGACAGAGCCTGCTCCCGGCGGCGGCTCCGATCCGGCCATGATCAGGACAAAGGCCGTGCGCATCGCTGGCGGCTGGCGGATCAGTGGCCGCAAATGGTACATCACCGGCGCCGGCGTTGCCGCGCACATCATCCTGATGGCGAGAACCTCGGATGATCCGCGCAAGGGCCTCACCGCCTTCCTGTTCCACAAGGACCAGCCCGGCTGGGAGATCGTCCGCCGCATCCCGATCATGGGCCCGGAAGAACATGGCGGCCACTGCGAACTGGCCTTCGACGGCCTTGAGGTCAGCGATGCCGACGTCCTGATGGGTGTCGGCGATGGCCTGAAGGTCACGCAGATCCGGCTTGGCCCGGCACGGCTGACCCATTGCATGCGCTGGCTCGGCCTTTCCAAGCGCTGTCTCGAGATCGCCCAGGATTATGTCAGCCAGCGCGAAGGCTTCGGCATCCGGCTGGCTGACCGGGAGAGCGTGCAGATCAAGCTCGGGCAGGCAGCCAGCGCCATCGAGATCGGTCGCCTCTTGACGATGAAGGCGGCCTGGGCGCTGGACAATGGAAACCACGCCAAGACCGAGGTCTCGATGGCCAAGGTCCAGGTGGCAGACACGCTGCACCTGTGTGCCGACACCGCGATCCAGTTGTGCGGCGCCAAGGGTTATTCGAAGGACACGGTGCTCGAATGGATCTACCGCTATGCGCGGCAGGCCAGGCTGGTCGACGGAGCTTCGGAGGTCCACGCCATGGTGCTGGCCAATGCTTATGGCCGGCATGGCGATGGCTTCTGGTCCTGGGGCCGGGCTGATGGATGAGCAGGCCCGCGCCCGTCTGGCCGACTGGCTGGGCCAGGCGCTTGGGGCGCGGCTGGCCGTGACCGGAGCCGTCCGCCTCAGCGGCGGCGCGATCCAGGAGAACTGGCAGGTCGCAGCTCTCGTCGATGGCGAACCGCGCGCCTTCGTGATCCGCAAGGATGCCGCCGCCACCATCGCCGCCAGCCACAGTCGTGAGCACGAGTTTGCCCTGATCAGGCAGGCGCATGCGGCCGGCGTCCTGGTGCCGGAGCCGGTGGCCTTCTGCGCCGACATGGGCGTGCTGGGCAGTCCGTTCGCTGTTCTGGCGAAGGTTGGTGGCACTGGCTTCGGGCCACGCATCGTCAAGGACATGGCCCTCGGCGGTGACCGCGAAAGGCTGGTCGCGCAGCTGGGGGCCGAACTGGCGCGCATCCACGCCATTTTGCCTGCACCGAACACGGGTATCGACTTCCTCGGGGAACCACCAGCCGACCCGCTGCGCGCCGACATTGCCGGCCTGAAGCAGTCGCTGGACCGGCTGGGCGCGGCCCGGCCTGCACTGGAATGGGGCCTGCGCTGGGCCGAATGCCAGCCAGCAAAGCGTCGTGCCGTGACGCTGGTCCACCGCGATTTCCGCACCGGCAACTACATGGTCGATGCCGAAGGACTGACCGCGATCCTCGACTGGGAGTTTGCCGGCTGGGGCGATCCGATGTCGGATATCGGCTGGTTCTGTGCGACCTGCTGGCGCTTCGGACGTACCGATCTGGAGGCGGGCGGGATTGGCAGCCGCGCCGCGTTCTATGCGGGCTACGAAAAGGCCGGAGGCCGGCCTGTCGACACTGATGCGGTGGCGGTCTGGGAGGTGATGGCGCACATCCGCTGGGCCGTGATCGCCCTCCAGCAAGGCGAACGCCACGCCTCGGGCCGGGAGTTTTCCCTCGAACACGCCCTCACCGGGCGCATAGCTGCCGAACTCGAACTGGCGGTGCTGCGCATGACCGCGCCAACCACGCCTTCCGAACGGAGCTCCGCATGACGCCCGAAACCACAGGACTGGACCTGCTGCACGCTGTCGAGCAGACCCTCGTCAACGAGGTTGGCCCGCTGCTGGCCGAAAGCGCGCCGTCTTCCGACGCGCGTTTCAAGGTTCTGATGGCTGCCAGTGCCATCCGTATGGTGATGCGCGAATGGCGCTTGCGCGACGAGCTTGCCGCGCTGGCGGTCCGCGCGGGTGGCCATGGCGATCTGGTCGCTGCCATCCGCGCTGGCGCGCATGACGCGGATCCGGCCTTGCATGCAGCCTTGCTCGCCGATGCCGAACTCAGGACCAGCATCTCGCGGCCCGGTGCCGTGTGAATGATGGATCAGCTGCGGCTGGCGGGCGGCATGACAAGCTTGACCACCACCGGCAGCAGGAAACCCACTGCCATGAAGCGCGCCAGATGGTGCACGCCCACATAAAGTGGATCGAGGTCGAGCAGCACCGCGAGCATCGCCATCGCCTCGATCCCGCCCGGCGCGAAGGCAATGAACGCAGCATCATAGCTGACTTTCGCGATCATCGCCGCCGGCCACGCCAGCAGCGCCGCAACGCCGACGGAGACAAAAAAGGCCCCGATGGCCAGCGGCAACAGGAGGCGCAACGCCTTCCGGTCAAGCCCGCCAAGCCGTGTTCCGACCATGCCGCCAATGATCACGAAGGCGAGGATGGCCAGCGGTTGAGGCAAGGCGCCATGAACCAGCCCGGTCGCATGCAGCACCATGCTCGCCATTGTGGAACCGAGGATGTAGGGAGCCACCAAACCCAGCCGCGCAAAGGCCAGTCCGGCCGCTATTCCGGCCCCGATCATGATGCCAGCATCGCGCCAGGATGGATCGGTCACCGAAAAGCCGCCGGTATTGCCGGCACCGATGCCGGCCATGACCAACACGCTGGGAATCGCCGCGACCAGAACGAACAGGCGGAAGAACTGGATCACAGCAACTTGCGCCACGCTCCCTCCACTTTCGCGCGCCACAACCATCACAGCAGACAGGGCACCCGGAGCGGATGCCAGCAGGGCATCAAGCCGCGACCACCCTCCGACGCGCATCAGGAACGCTCCGGTCAACAGAATGGTGACGAAGATCGACACGAACAGCAATCCGAGGCTGCCAGGATAGAGAGCCGCCGCTGCAATCGCTTCCGGTGTCGCTGAAGCCCCCAGAAGGGCACCTGACAGCACCATGCCGGCATTGATCGTCAGGCCTGACGGCCCTGTCCAGGGCCGCCTGAGGGCCACGATGGCCACGATGATCATGGCGCCGGTGAGCCAACCGGCAGGCACACCGGCCAGATGCAGGCCAAGTCCGCCCAGACCGGCCACGGCAAGCAGGGCGGCATCTTCGGCAAAAGCACGCATGGGCGCTGAAAGAGCGGCTGACATGGAAACTCTGTGCCTGATGCGCCCATGCCTGTCACCACATCGCGACGCAGACCTGCACCACCTGCCATGCAGGGCAGGCCCGCCACAATGGCCGCAGGCAAACAGGCACCTGTTGGTCGCGCGGACGACAGGCATGGCGAAAGCGGTGATTGCGCGCAATCAATGCAGCAAGGCGCAATTGCCCGTCAGATGACGGCCTGCACAGGAGGCCGGTCTTGAGGATCGGTTTCGTGGCACCGGAAGGCGCCGGCATGCCTCACAGGCATGCGGCGTCCCGGGCGCTCGGCCTAGTCTCGGGGGAGCTAGGCCGAGCGCTTTCCGATCCGGTTGCGTGCTGGCAGTCAGCCCTGAAGCTGGTCCGGGCGCAGAATGGTGATGCTGCCGCTGCGACCATAGGCGATGCTGCCCATTCGCTTGAGGCGCATGAACTCGCGGCTGACGGTCTCGATGGTCAGGCCGAGATAGTCGGCGATGTCCTGACGGCTCAGCGGCAGGTCGAGTTCGCGTGCGCCGGGTGAAAAGGAGGCCAGGAGCCAGCCCAGCCGCTGGCGCGCCTCGCGTTGTCCGATGGCAAAGACATGCTGCATGGCGCGCTCATGCTGCCGCCGGACCTGTTCAAGCAACTGGCAGCGCAGGGCGGGTTCCTGTTGCAGCACATCCTGTCGAAAAAATCGGATCTGGCTTGGAGACAACACTTCCGCATCCGCGTCGATGCTGTCCTCGCCGCAACGGCAGATCACATCGCCTGGCCCTGCCAGGAAGATGATCTGTCGGCGGCCGTCCAGATGGCGCATGCTGAGTGCCACAAGGCCGCGCTCGACAAGATGCATGCCGTCGCCACGCGCTTTGCCATGCGGCAGCACCTGGCCGGCCTGATAGCTCTGCGAGACCAGACGGAGCCGGCCGCGCTCGCACGGCTGCCAGGGCTTTTGGGAAGGGATGAGGGGGGATGGCAACATCACGCTCTGGCTCCGTCCTGCCGCGTGCCGGGGCGGACATCAGGCAAGGACGCCGACAAGATTAGCCGCTTCACCGCCACCAGACAGGTTGGGACAAGCGCTTAAGCAGAGTTCCTGACGGACCGGCATGGACTGCCGCCGGATGAAGGCTTCACATCAGCAAGGACAGCAGTTCGCTCGTCAGCGGCTTCCGCATCACGGCCACGTTGGCGAAGTCGCGCATGGCGAAATGAATGTCGGCCAGCGGCAGGCCGGAAATGACGATCACGCGGGGAGGGATCGGCAGTGCGTTGATCCTGCGGATCACTTCCGTGCCATGTTCTCCGGGCAAACCGAGATCCACCAGCACCACATCGGTCGGGGACACGTCGGTGCCGGCACCGAACGCCTCGCCATCGGGGTAGAGCCGCACCTTGCGGCCGACCGACTTGCAGAGTTCGGACAGGGCATCACGCACACCGTCATCATCTTCGACGATGTGAACCGTCATCCCGCCTCGCGTCGCACCGCTGCCAAATGTCTGATCAGGCAGACTTCGCAGTTTTCTCAGGCTCGGGGTATCCCAAAAAACACCTATGGGCCCTTGCAAGCCACACAATGGCCATCACGGCTTCGTCAGAATGGTCCAGCAGCACCGGTCAAGGCCGGTCCATGCCGGGGCAGAACTCAGACGCGCGCAACGTCGCGGTAGACCAGCCTGACCAGTTCGGCCGTGTTGCGGGCCTTGAGCTTTTCCATGATCCGCGCCCGGTGAACCTCGATGGTTCGTGGGCTGATGCCAAGAAGCCGTCCGGCTTCCTTGTTGGAGGCCCCGCCGACGATGTGTTCGAGCACGTCGACCTCGCGTGCCGTCAAGGTATCATGGCCCGGAAAGGCGGGCAGGCGGCCATGCATGGTGACGGCCGAATTGCTGGCCACGCGGGCAATGGCCTCGCGCACGCGCTTCAGCACGACAGGTCCATCGAACGGCTTCTCGATGAAATCAAATGCGCCGTGCTTCATGGCGTGAACCGCCATGGGCACATCGCCCTGACCGGAAATCATCACCACCGGAGCATGGTAGGCGGCCCCGCCGATGGCATCGAGGATCTCGAGTCCGGACCGACCCGGCATATGCACGTCCATCAGCACGCAGCCCGGCTTGAGGCGCGCCGCCTCGCCGAGGAAGGCATCACCGGTCGCAAAGGTCTTCACCTTCAGGCCTTCCATTTCCAGCAGGATGGCCAGTGCGTCGCGCACGGCGGCATCATCATCGACGATGACGACATCAAGCTCGAAACCGTGAAAAGACTGGTTCACATGTGCCTCCCTTGTCAGGTTTTGTCCGGCTCAGCTGCGGCTGCCATGGGCATGGCGGCTGCGCTGTCACGGTTGGCGACCCTTTCTTCGGCCGCAATGGGAAGTCTAACGGTGAACCGTGCGCCATGTCCGTTTCCGCCCGGATCGACCAGCAGTTCGCCCTTGTGGTTCTGCACGATGGCCCGCGAGATTGTCAGGCCGATGCCCATGCCGTTTCCGTTCTCGCTGCGGAAGGCGCTGAACAGGGTGCGCATCTGTTCCGCCGCGATGCCTGGACCATTGTCGCCAACGCTGAAGCAGACACTGTCGCTTTCGAACCACGTCTTGATCGTCAGTGTCGGCCGATCGGCGTCCTGACAGGCTTCGACAGCGTTGCGGGCCAGATTGAGCACGACCTGCTGCACTTGCACCGGATCAACGAACACAACCGGCAAGACCTCGGGGCCATGGCGTTCGAGGATGATCGACCGGCGCCGGCCGAGCATGGCCAGTTCCAGTGCCTCATCCACGACGGTGTTGAGATCGGAGCGCTTGCGTTCCGGAGCCCGCTTTTCGACAAGCTGGCGCACGCGCGAGATGATCGAGCCGGCCCGCTGCGCTTCGCGCGTCGCCTTCCCCAGCAATTCGACGGCCCGTGGCTCGAGCTGCGTTTCCGCGCTTTGCAGGCGCTGAACCTCGCGCTCCAAGGCCTGGAGATAGAGCATGATGGCCGTCAGCGGCTGGTTGAGTTCATGGGCGAGGGCCGAGCCCATTTCATCGAGGGCCGAGACCCGCGTCATGCGGATCAGGTCGGCCTGCACGGCGGCAAGGCGGCGCTCGGTCTCGCGCCGCGCGCTGAGATCGCGGATCACGCCGATGAACTGCCGCCCGTTGGGGGTGAGAGCCTCGCCAACAGACAGGTCGAGCGGAAAGATCGAGCCATCCTTGCGGCGTCCCTCGACCTCGCGGCCGATGCCGATGATCTTGCGCTCGCCGGTTGCGCGGTAGCGTTGCACGTAAAGATCGTGGTTGTCGTGATGCTCCTGCGGCATCAGCATCGCCACGTTCTCGCCCAACACCTCGCCGGCTTCATAGCCAAAGAGTTGCTCGCAGGCCTTGTTGAAGATCAACAGCCGCGAGCCTTCATCCATCACGATGATGCCGTCCGGGGCGGTTTCGAGAACGCTCTCGAGACGCGCTTCAGATAGGGTGGGCCTGCGAACGGCCTGCATCTCGTTGTTCCGTCCCGATTTGTTTTAAATTTTATAACGATTGAATTGTCACACATGTGGGACAAAAAGCAAGCGGGACCAGCCCCTGGGTCGCACTTTGACACAGGCTCGCAGAAAAGCGATTTCAACAAGAGAAGAATCTAAAGATTTCAGATTGCGGCGATGACGCGCTGAAGTCTGGCGATGGCCTCGTGCAGGTCATCATGTCGACGGGCGTAGCACAGCCGGAGACCTTCACTGCCGCCGCCACCAAAGGCCGCCCCTGGTGCGAGGCCGACATTGGCCTCGTCCACCAGACGGATCGCAAAGGCGCGCGAATCGGTGATCCCGTCGACCTTGAAGAAATAATAGAAGGCGCCGACCGGCGCTGGCGCCGAGACCTTTCCGGTGGCCCTCAAACCATTCACGACGATGTCGCGCCCCTGCCGGGCGCGGTCGATCTGGTGGCTGACGAAGCTGTCGCCATGGTCCAGCGCTGCAACAGCGGCACGTTGCACGAACACCGGCGATCCTGAGGTCGAATACTGGATCAGGTTCTCGATCACCTGCCCGAACTGCGCCGGTGCTTCGAGCCAGCCGATGCGCCACCCGGTCATCGCCCAGTTCTTCGACATGGTCTGCACGAACAGGACCCGGTCATTGGCATCCATCACATCCTTGAAGGAGGGTGCCCTGAGCGCGCCGTCATAGACAAAGCGGCCATAGATTTCGTCCGCGATGATCCACAGACCATGCTTGCGGGCCAGTGCCAGAATGGCGGCCAACTCCTCGCGCGATGCGGTCCAACCCGTCGGGTTGGCAGGCGAATTGATCGCCAGTGCGCGTGTGCGGGGAGTCACCGCAGCGGCCAGCCGTTCAAGATCCAGCGTCACGCCGTTGTTGCCAAAGTCCATCGGCACGCCAACGGCGGTGGCCCCGTTGACGCCGATCGCCGCGCCGAAATTGGGCCATGCCGGCGTCGGGATCAGGACCTCGTCGCCCACCCCTGCGATCATGCGCACGGCCAGTTGCACAGCTTGCATGCCCGATCCGGTGACGAAGAAGCGCTCGGGCGAGGTCGGTGCACCGTAGACGCGCTCATCATAGCGAGCCAGCGCCTCGCGCAGTTCCGGGATGCCGCGCTGGTAGGTGTAGAAGGTTTCGCCGGCCGCCAGCGATCGGGTGGCGGCATCGGTGATGAAGGCAGGTGTCGACAGATCGCCCTCGCCGACCCATAGCGGAATCAGGCCCGGCTTGGTGCGGCCATGGTTGACCACATCGACGATGCCACTGGGCGGTGCGCTTGTTGCCTCGGGCCTCAGGTCGCTGGCCGATGGGGGCGTCGTCAACGGCGCTGTCGGGTTCTTCGAGGCGGCAGGCATGGTGGACATGTCAAGAAAGCTCCGGGTCATCGCGGTCAGATAGAGCATCCGGCGCCAAAGGGAAATCGGCAGTGGCGGGCGGAGCACGCAACCAGCGCATGCCGGATTGATGTGCGCGAGCGGCATCAAGGTTGCTCAATCCGATCAAGACAGTTCCGATGCCGTCTCGTGCGGCCGCGCCAATGAAAAGCCCCGCAGGCAGGGCCTGCGGGGCGAGACATCCGGCGCCTGAAAGGCGCGACGCGGAGTTCACTTCTTCAGTGCATCACGAATCTGGGTGAGCAACTTGACCTCATCGGATGGCTCGGGCGCTGCCGCCGGGGCTGGCACCTCTGCCTTCTTCATCTTGTTCATGGCCTTGACGACCAGGAACAGGACCCAGGCAATGATCAGGAAGTTCACGACGAAGGTGAGGAAGTTGCCATAGCCGAGCATGGCACCGGCCTTCTTGGCATCGGCATAGCCGGTGCCGGCGGCGACCTTGGCGCCGAGCGACAGATAGAGGTTCGAAAAGTCGATACCGCCGGTGATCGCGCCGATGATCGGCATGATGATATCCGCGACCATCGATTCGACGATCTTGCCGAAGGCGCCACCAATGATCACGCCAATGGCGAGATCAACGACATTGCCCTTCATGGCGAAATCTTTGAATTCCTGAAGCATCGTATTGTCCTTCACGTTGGTAGATTCGGGGGATACAGTGGCCCAACCCAGCAAGGCTGTGTCTAGACTGCTAGATGATTTGTTTTGATGCAAGAAGAGGGAAAATTGCGTTCTCCGGCAGTAGAGCCGGATTTTCGCATCGATTGATGGCCAGATCCGCTCTTCTCAGCCACGCTCCGCCGGACCCGCGTTGCTGTTGGCGCAACCCGCAGGACCAAGTAGCATGACGACCTTGGAGTCCTGCGCATGCTTCCCGGCTGGTCGATCGTCCTTGCGGCCCTGATCTATCTGTTCATGCTGTTCGCCGTGGCGCATATCGCCGACGGGGCCGGCCGCAAGCTGATGCGCGGGCCGGCCCGCACCACGATGTATGCGCTGGCGCTGGCGGTGTATTGCACATCCTGGACGTTCTATGGCTCCGTCGGCTTTGCCAACCGCGCCGGCTTCGACTTCCTCGCCATCTATCTCGGCCCGATCCTCGTCATCGGCTTCGGCCACCGCCTGGTGGCGCGCGTCGTGACGCTGGCCAAGGCCCAGAACATCACCTCGATCGCCGACTTCATCGGGGCGCGTTACGGCAAGAGCGAGCGCGTGGCTGCGCTGGTCACCATCATCGCCACGCTGGCTGCGCTGCCTTACGTCGCCTTGCAGCTCAAGGCCGTGTCCTCTTCGCTGTTGGTGTTTCTGGAAGCATCCGACGGCATGCGCCTGAGCGAGCAGTTTCCGGTGCTCGGCGATCTCGCCCTTCTCGTGGCGCTGGTGCTCGCCGCCTTCGCCGTCGCCTTCGGCACCCGGCATATCGACGCGACGGAGCACCAGGACGGGCTGGTCGTGGCAATTGCGCTGGAATCGCTGGTCAAGCTGCTGGCCTTCCTGATCGGCGGCCTGTTCGTGGTCTACTGGATGAACGACGGGCTGGGTTCGCTGCTGCACAAGGCGGCCAATCCGCCGAGCGCGGATATCATTCCGATTGTCGAACGCACATCCAGCATCGGCTCGTTCCTGACGCTGACCTTGCTGTCGGCCTTCGCGGCGCTGTTGCTGCCGCGCCAGTTCCACATGGCGATCGTCGAGAACCGCGATGTCCGCGACGTGCGGCGCGCCGCGTGGATGTTCCCGCTTTATCTGGTGCTGATCAACCTGTTCGTGCTGCCGATCGCGATTTCGGGCGAGACCCTGCTCGTCCTGCGCCCTGACGAACGCGACATGACCATGCTGCTGCTGCCGCTGAGCCAGGGCTCCGGGGTGATCGCGCTGATCGTGTTCCTGGGTGGGCTCAGCGCTGCCACGGCCATGGTGATCGTGGCGTCGGTGGCTCTGGCCATCATGATCTCGAACCACATCGTCATGCCTTTCGTTGTTCGCGGACGCAGTCTGGCGGCAAGCCTGCGCGGGACGCAGCAGACGGTGCCAACGCTGGATTCCGGCGGCGGCGATCTGGGATCCTTGATCATCACCACGCGCCGCGTGGCCATCGTCGTCATCGTGCTGCTCGGCTACGTCTATTACCGCGCAGCGGGTGATGCCGCGCTGGCCACGATCGGGCTGCTCTCCTTCGCGGCCACGGCCCAGATCGGGCCTGTGTTCATTGGCGGACTGGTCTGGCGGCGCGGCACCGCGATGGGGGCGTCATGCGGCCTCGTCGTCGGCCTGCTGGTCTGGATGTACACATTGCTGCTGCCCAACGTGGTCGGCAGCGATCCCGGTTGGTTTTCGTTGCTCCAGAATGGCCCGCTCGGCATCGAGGCCCTCAAGCCGACGGCGCTGTTCGGCTCGGATCTGCAGCAACTCACCCATGGTGTGGTCTGGAGCCTGCTGTTCAACACGCTGGCCTTCGTGGTCGGCTCGCTGCTGCGGCCGGCAAACGCCATCGAGCGGCTGCAGGCCGCCAGCTTCGTCAGCCAGGCAGGGCCGGGCATGGCGCAGAACCTTCGGCTCTGGCGCTCCTCGGTCAGCATGGACGAGTTGCAGGGCACCATCGCCCGCTATCTGGGTGCGGACCGCACCCGGTCTGCCTTTGCCGGCTTTGGCCGTTCGCGCGGCAGGCCGGCCACGGTCGCCGCCAAGGGGCACGAGGAAGCCGACATTCACGCCATCCGCTTCGGTGAGCACCTGCTGGCGTCCGCCATCGGCGCGGCTTCGTCGCGGCTGGTGCTGTCGGTGCTGCTCAAGCGGCGCAACCTGTCCAGCGAGACGGCCTTCAAGCTGCTGGATGATGCCTCCGCCGCGCTGCAATACAACCGCGACCTCCTCCAGCACGCGCTCGACCAGTCGGGGCAGGGCGTGACGGTGATCGACAAGGAACTCAGGGTCCTGTGCTGGAACCAGGCCTTCATCGAGCTTTACGAGTTGCCCGTCGACATGATGCGTGTCGGGCGCGGCCTCGACGAGATCGTGCGCTTCAATGCCGAGCGCGGCTCCTATGGCGAAGGGCCGGTCGATGATCTGGTTTCGACCCGGCTCGAAAGTTTCCTGAACGACCGCGAGCCGGTCAGGCTCAGGCTTTTCCCCTCCGAGCGCGTCATCGAAATCCGCTCCAATCCGCTGCCCGATGGCGGCCTGGTGACGACCTACACCGACATTTCGGACTCGGTTGCCGTCGAGGAAGCGCTCGAACAGCGGGTGCAGGAGCGCACCGAGGAACTGACTCGCGTCAACACCGCCCTGCAATTTGCCAAGCAGGAAGCGGAGAACGCCAACCTGTCGAAGACGCGCTTTCTGGCTGCCGCCAGCCACGACGTGCTGCAACCGCTGAACGCAGCCCGCCTCTATGCCCATTCGCTGACGGAACGGGACCGGCAGGCCGGTGCCCCCGAGCTTGCCGAGAATGTCGAGGCATCCCTCGATGCCGTCGAGGAAATCCTGACAGCACTGCTGGAGATTTCGCGGCTGGATGCCGGCGCGATGAAGCCCGAGATCACCAGCTTCCGTCTCGATGAGGTGCTGAAACAGTTGCAGCGCGAGTTCGAGCCGATTGCGCAGGAAAAGAACCTCGATCTGGTTTTCGTGCCCACAAAGGCGACAATTCGCTCGGACCGCAGGCTGTTCCGGCGCCTGCTCCAGAACCTGATCTCGAACGCGATCAAGTATACGCCCTCCGGCAAGGTGCTGGTCGGGTGCCGCAAACGCGGCACCAATCTCGCCATCACCGTGATCGATACCGGCCTCGGCATTCCCACGAACAAGCAGAAGGCCGTGTTCCGGGAGTTCGAGCGGCTCGATCAGGGCGCGCGGGTGGCGCGCGGTCTCGGGCTTGGCCTGTCCATCGTGGAGCGCATCGCCCGCACGCTGGGCCACAAGCTGACCTTGCGCTCGCAGCCGGGTCGCGGCTCGACCTTCGAGATCGTGACCCCGCAGGCCGCAGCCTTGCCCGCTCCGGCTGTCCAGGCAGAGCGGCCACAGGTGGCGCTGTCACCGCTGAAAGGCATGCTGGTCGTGGCCATCGACAACGAACCCACGATCCAGGATGGCATGCGCCTTGTGCTGTCAGGCTGGGGCTGCGAGGTGGTCACGGCTGCCGGCGCCGATGAGGCCCTGGCAAAACTGGCAGCGCTCGGACGCAGGCCCGATGCTCTGGTGGCCGACTATCATCTCGACGATTGCAACGGTCTTGATGCGGTACGCCAGATGCGCCAGGCGCTTGGTGCCGAGATCCCGGCCACGCTGATGACGGCGGATCGATCCCCGGATGTCCGCCTCGCGGCCGAACAGGACAATGTGCAGATGCTCAACAAGCCGCTGCGACCGGCAGCGCTCAGGGCCCTGCTGTCGCAATGGCGCATCACGCGGATGGCGGCGGAGTAGGGCGCGGGACGTTTGCCTCGACGGGTTCGAGGGAACGGATGTGAGGCAAGCGACCCTATGTTGCCCGCCGCATCGCATCCTCGGCGTCGAGGAACGCCTGCACATCGGCGCTCGGCGATGGGCTCGGCACATCGCTGCCGATCTCTCCGAGGAGCGTCTGGACCGGCACGAAGCCCTTGGTCTTGCGGTCGTAAAGGCCGGCCTTGACCAGCGCCACCGCGTTGGTCACTTCCTGTCCGCTGCTGCCCTTCGAGACAAGCCGGTGCTCCATCACCAGCCAGGTTTCGGCCCAGCACAGGATGCGGGTTTCGAGCGTGAAGGCCCGCCAGAAGCGCAACTCGCGGCGGAACCGGATCTTCCCGGCGCTGATCACCGGCGTCCAGCCATGCCGCAACACCGCCCGCCACAGGCCCATGCGCAGCATCAGATCGGTGCGCCCCAGATCCATCAAGGTCCAGTAGCGCCCGTTGTTCATGTGCAGCGAGGTGTCGAGATCATGCGGCCAGACCCGGAAGGGCAGGCGCGAGACCTCGAAAGGCGCACTAAGCCGGCCCCGCAAACGCGCGGTCGCCACCAGCCAGAGAAGCCGCAACCACAGGTTCAAGCGACGAGCCTCGGCGCAGGGTCGTCCTGGTTTGGGCTTGCCGGACGTGCACCCATTCAGGCGGCCTTAGGTGCGGCGTAGTAGCTTCCGCCCGACTTCGCCATCTCGCGCAACTGCTTGTTGGGCTTGAAGCGCGGACCGTGGCGCTTGGCAAGCACATCGCACATCGCCACGAACCGGGCTGCACCGAGGCCTTCGATGTAGGACAGCGTGCCACCGGTATACGGCGCAAAGCCGAAGCCGAGGATCGAGCCCACATCCGCTTCGCGCGGATCGGTGACCACGCCTTCCTCCACGGTGCGGGCCGCTTCCAGCGCCTGGATGGCCAGCAGCCGGTTCTTGAGCACGGTCATGTCGACCTGCTCAGGCTTGAGGTGGGTCGGCTGCAACTTGACGAGATCGGGCCAAAGGCGTTTCGGCGCCCCTTCCGGATAGTCGTAGAAGCCCTTCTTCGCCTTCCTGCCCATGCGGCCGAGCTTGTCGACCATTTCGACCAGCATCGCCTTCTGGCGCTGGTCGATGGCATCCGGGCCAAGCTGGACCTCGGTCGCCTTCATGATCTTGAGCCCGAGATCGAGCGCGATCTCGTCGTTCAGCGACAGCGGACCGACGGGCATGCCGGCCTGCCGGCCTGCCGCCTCGATCATCGCCGGCGGGACGCCTTCGAGCAGCATCTCGTAGCCCTCGGCGATGTAGCCCAGCACGCAGCGGTTGGCGAAGAAGCCGCGCGCGTCGTTGACCACGATCGGTGTCTTCTTGATGGCGCGCACATAGTCGATCGCCATGGCGAGCGCGGCATCGCCGGTCTTCTTGCCCATGATGATTTCGACCAGCATCATCTTCTCGACCGGTGAGAAGAAATGGATGCCGATGAACTTGTCCGCCGCCTTCGAGGACTTCGCCAGCCCGGTGATTGGCAGGGTCGAGGTGTTGGAAGCGAAGATCGTGCCGGGCCTGATGTGGCTCTCGATCTTGCGGATGACCTCGTCCTTGACCTTCGGGTCCTCGAAAACAGCCTCGATGATCAGGTCGCAGCCCGCCAGCGTGCTGTAGTCTGCCGTGGCCGTGATGCGGTCAAGCAGGGCGTCGCGGTCGGCCGTCTTGGCCCGGCCCTTCATGATCTGGTCGCTCATCAGCTTGTGCGAGTAGGCCTTGCCCTTGTCGGCGGCCTCCTGGTCGCGATCGACGAGGATCACGTTCATGCCGGCATTGGCAGTGACATAGGCAACGCCCGCACCCATGAAACCGGCACCGACGACACCGACGGTCTTGAGGCTCGTGGCCGGCTCGGACTTCGGGCGGCGCGCGCCCTTGTTCAGGTCCTGCATCGACATGAACAGCGTGCGGATCATCATCGCCGCTTCGGTGGAACGCAGGATCTTGGCGAAGTAGCGGCTCTCGACCCTGAGCCCAAGATCCATCGGCAGTTGCAGCCCTTCGTAGACCGAAGACAGGATCGCCTGTGCGGCCGGATAGTTGCCTTGCGTCTCGCGGCGATAGATGGCATTGGCCGGGGGCCAGATCTGCATGCCAGCCGGCGAGTGCACCTTGTTGGACGGCAGCTTGAAGCCCTTCTCATCCCAAGGTGCCACGCCCGAACCGCCGGCCTTGATCCAGTCGCGTGCGGCCTCGACCATGGCCTCCTTCGGCAGAACCTGGTGCACCAGGCCCATGTTGCGGGCTGGCAGGGCCTTGATCTGCTCGCCCTTGAACAGCATCTGGAGGGCATCGCCTGTCTGCATCAGGCGGGCCACGCGCTGCGTGCCGCCGGCGCCGGGGAACAGGCCGACCTTGACCTCGGGCAGGCCGACGCGCGTCTTCGGATCATCCGAGACGATCCGGTGATGGCAGGCCAGCGCCAGCTCGAACGCGCCGCCGAGGCAGACCCCGTTGATGACCGCGACGAACGGCTTGCCACAGGTTTCCAGCGCGCGGAACAGCAAGGACAGCTTGCGGCTTTCCTCGAAGAAGTAGTTCATCGCCGGCTCTTCGCCCTTGCTCTTGACGAGCCTGGCATACTCGAGGCCGAGGCCCTGAAGCATGGTGAGATCGGCCCCGCCCGAGAAGCTGTCGGGCTTGCCGGAGGCGATCACGCAGCCCTTGATGGCGGCGTCCTCGGCCACCGCCTTGATGAGGGCCTGAAGGTCAGCCATCACCTCGGGTGTGATCACGTTCATCGACCGGCCGGCCATGTCCCAGGTGGCGAGGGCGATGCCGTCGGCGTCGGTTTCGAAGCGGAAATTGGCGAGTTTCATGGTGCTGTGCTCCGCTCTCAGACGCGTTCGATGATGGTGGCGACGCCCATGCCGGCGGCGACGCACAGCGTGATCAGGGCGGTCTGCTTGCCGGTGCGCTCGAGTTCGTCCAGCACCGTGCCGAGGATCATCGCGCCCGTCGCTCCCAGCGGGTGACCCATGGCGATCGCGCCGCCATTGACGTTGAGACGCGCGGGATCGAGATCGAACGCCTGCTGGTAGCGCAGCACCACCGAGGCGAAGGCCTCGTTGAGTTCGAACAGATCGATATCCTTCAGGCTCATCTTCGCCTTCTTGAGCACCAGTTCGGTCACATCGACCGGCCCGGTCAGCATCAGCGCCAGATCGGAGCCGATGGTGGCATAGGCCTTGATCCGGGCGCGGGGTGCCTTGCCCATGGCCTTGCCGGCCTTCTTCGAGCCGACCAGCACGGCGGCGGCACCATCGACGATGCCCGACGAGTTGCCGGCATGGTGGACGTGGTTGACGAACTCGACATCGGGATGGGCGAAGGTCGCGACGGCATCGAAGCCGCCCTGCTCACCCATCATGGCGAAGGCCGGCTTCAGCGAAGCGAGGCCCTGCATGTCCGCACCGGGCCGGATCGTCTCGTCACGGGCCAGGATGGTGAGGCCGTTGATGTCCTTCACCGGAATAACGGAGTTGTTGAAGTAACCCTTCTCCCACGCGGCATGGGCTCGCTTGTGCGACTGCACGGAGTAGGCATCGACATCATCGCGGCTGAACCCGAACTTGGTCGCGATCAGATCGGCCGCGACGCCCTGCGGCATGAAGTAGGTATCGATGGCCACTGATGGATCGACGGCGATGCCGAAGCCCGACGCGCCCATGCCGACCCGGCTCATGCTCTCGACGCCCCCGCCGATCGCCAGTTCCTTGTTGCCGCTCATCACCTGCGCCGCCGCCAGGTTCACGGCGTCCAGCCCCGACGCACAGAAGCGGTTGATCTGCACGCCCGGCACCGTCTTGCCGTAGCCAGCCTTCAGCGCCACGGTGCGGGCGATGTCAGCCCCTGCCTCGCCCACCGGATCGACGCAGCCGAAGACGACATCCTCGACCAGCCCGACATCGAGATCGCTGCGCTGGCGGATGGCACGCAAGGTCTGCGCGCCCAGTTCGATCGCGGTCACCTCATGCAAGGACCCGTCGGCCTTGCCCTTGCCGCGCGGCGTGCGCACGTGATCGTAGATGTAGGCTTCGGCCATGGTGTTCCTCCGGACGATTGTTCTTTCGGGTGTCATTCCCGGCCGCAGCGCCAGCGGCGCGGAGGGGAAGGGAATCCAACCGGTTGCCAGTGCTTGGTGGATCCCCTTCCCGCCGCCTGCGGCGTCGCCGGGGATGACACCCTTGTTGTGATGCAGCCTAGAACTGCTCAGCCGTGAACGCCATCGTCATGTCCGATCCGGTCTGGATGCGGGAGACATGGGCTGCGATCTCCGGCATGGCGCGTTCCATGAAGTAGCGGGCCGTGACCAGCTTGCCGTTCATGCGCTCGGTCTGCCCGTTGGCGCCCGCCTTGAGCTTGTCGAGCGCGACGCGCGCCATTCTGGCGTGCATGTAGCCCAGCGCCACCAGGCCGAACAGGTGCATGTAGTCGTGGGCACCGGCGCCGGCATTGTTGGGCTTGGCCATGGCGTTCTGCATGAACCACATCGTGGCAGCCTGAAGCTGCTGGAGCCCGGAGCCGAGCGGGCCGATGAACGGCGTCATCGCCTCATGGTCGGCATTTTCCTGGCAGAACTGGCCGACTTCGCCGAAGAACGCCATGATCGCGCGCCCGCCATCGCGGCCAAGCTTGCGCCCGACCAGATCCATGGCCTGAACGCCGTTGGCGCCTTCGTAGATCATGGCGATGCGGGCATCGCGCACGAACTGGCTCATGCCCCATTCCTCGACATAGCCATGGCCGCCGAACATCTGCTGGGCCTTGACCGTGTTGTCGAAGCCGACATCGGTGAGCACGCCTTTGATCACCGGCGTCATCAGGCCCATGTGGTCGTCGGCGGCTTGCCGGGCGGCTGCGTCGTCGGAGCGATGCGCGACATCGGCCTTCAGTGCCGTCCACAGCACCAGCGCCCGTGCCGCCTCGTTGAAGGCGCGGATGGACATCAGGTTGCGCCGCACATCAGGGTGGACCAGCAATGTGTCGGCGGGCTTGTCAGGCTCGGCCGCGCCGGTGAGGGCCCGGCCCTGACGCCGGTCCTTGGCGTAAGCGACGGCATTCTGGTAGGCGACCTCGGAGCAGCCAAGGCCCTGGATGCCGACCGCGAGCCGTGCCTCGTTCATCATCACGAACATGGCATTGAGGCCCTTGTTCTCGTGGCCGATGATCCAGCCGGTCGCGCCGTCATAGTTCATCAGGCAGGTCGAATTGCCGTGGATGCCCATCTTGTGCTCGATCGAGCCGCACGACACGCCGTTGCGAGCGCCCAGAGAGCCATCGGCGTTCACAAGGAATTTCGGCACGACGAACAGCGTGATGCCCTTGGTGCCGAGCGGCGCGCCTTCGACGCGCGCCAGCACCAGATGGACGATGTTCCCGGCCAGGTCATGCTCGCCAGCGGAGATGAAGATCTTGGTGCCGGAAATCGCAAAGGAGCCGTCGCCGTTCGGCACGGCTTTGGTCTTGAGCAGACCCAGATCCGTGCCGCAATGGGGCTCGGTCAGGTTCATGGTGCCGGTCCACTCGCCAGAGATCATTTTTGGCAGATAGGTCTGCTTCAGTTCCTGCGAGGCATGCTCGATCATGGCGGCAATCGCACCCTGGGTCAGCCCCGGATACATGCCGAGCGCCAGGTTCGACGAGGACAGGAATTCCTGCATGATGGCGTTCAGCGTCGAGGGCAGACCCTGTCCGCCAAACTCCTCCGGGGCGGGCAGGCCCAGCCAGCCGCCGGCCTTGTAGGCTTCATAGGCTTCCCGGTAGCCCTTCGGCGTGGTCACCGAACCATCGGGTTGGCGCACACAGCCCTGCTTGTCACCGGACAGGTTCACCGGCTGGAACACCTCCTCGCACAGCTTCGCGCCTTCGCTGAGGACGGCCTCGATCACATCGGGCGTGACATCGGCAAAGCCCGGCAGATTGTTGTAGCGCTCGATCTGGAACACATCCGTGAGCAGGAACATCACGTCGTCGACAGGGGCCTTGTAGACCGGCATGGTAGCTCTCCCAGAAGTGCTGCCGCCCGTTTGATCCGACGTTCATGGTGTGATCATGACACCCGCGTCGGCTCTGTGACAGCAAGATTGTTCATATATAAACTATCTTGTCATGGCTGACAATCCGGCACGACCGGAAATCTTCGTGCAGGATGTCGTCTCAGATCACGGCAGGGTCTGCCAGAACAGGTCGATCTTCGGGCTGCGGAGATGGCAATGGTCTGGCGTGGCCGCGTTGGCAGGTGGCCCGCCCCGCTCCAGATCAGCCCTGCTTTGTGGCGGCAAGCGCGCTGCGGCGTTCTTCAAGTTCCGCAATGGCCGCCTGGCATTCGGCGAACTGACTGCGCAGAAGCGTCAACTGCTCGTCGATCTGTGGCAGCGACAGGATCAGCGCGCCCTTGCTGCCGGGATTCTGGGACACCATGGCCCTGATCTCGGTCAGCGTGAATCCAAGCTTCTTGCCCCTCAGGATCAGCGCCAGGCGGGCGCGGTCCTGTTCGGAATAGTAGCGGTTCATCCCTTCCCGGCGTGGCGACACCAGGCCACGCGCCTCGTAAAACCGCAGCGTGCGCAAGGTGACATCGAAGTCCCGGGCAACATCGCTGATGGACGCCCAGTCTGAACCCTGCGGGGCGGCATCTGGTGCACCAGCAGTCCGATCAGTGGCTGACGTTTGGTTGGTTCGGGCCATTGGGATCGCTACCGTGTCAAGAGGTCGGATTTATGGCGATTCAGGCACTGATTGCGATTCGGGTATCCCGCCAGAATCACGTGAACGACGCCGTTTGCTGTAGTTGACTAAAAAACACATTAAAACAACGGAAATTCGCGGTCCAGCCCCACCGGTAGCCGGCAAGGCAGCCCGCCGTTTAACGAAATCGCAACGACCCTTAACGCTCTGTTTACCATAAACCGGAAAAAGTTACCGCGTCGGGTTCCGGCTGCGCCTTGCACGCGATTCGCGAGGAGGCAGTCACCCATCGCGATGGCGCCACAGCGGGGCGCGCCTTCACGGGGTCCGATACGAAGCGCAGTCCCGTAGCGAGTGATCGATGGCCCAGAGCCTGCCCTGGAGCGTCAAGGGAATTGACGCAGACACACGCGAGGCGGCCCGCGAAGCGGCTCGCCGCGCCGGCATGAGCGTCAGCGATTGGTTGGAGCACGTGATCCGCGAAGAAGCGAAAAAGCGCACCGACGACGAGACCACCGCCCTGACGGCATCGGGCGGCGATGTCCAGGCGCGCCTGCGGCGGTTGTCACAGTCAGGTTCAGGCGCAGCCATGGAACGCGGCAAAGCCCGCCCAGGCCAGAACGCCGATGGCATCGATGCCCTGCTCAGGCATGCGGCGCAGCTGGAACACCGGACGCGCGATTCCGAAGCCCGCACAACCACTGCCCTTGAATCGATCGTGGGCTGGATCGAGAAGGCGGAAGGCCGGATGGCTGCCGCCGAGCGTGCTTCCGCTGAACGTCAGGAGCGCGCCACCAGCGTCATCGCGGATGCCATCAAGACGGTCAGCTCCCGCGTGTCGGATGTCGAGCGCCTCGCCCAGGGCGGATTGGCAGGCGGCCTGCAACGCGGACCAGCGGCTGGTGCAACCTCTTTCGTCCCATCGAACGTTGCAGGCGCGCCGCGTCGCCCCGTGCTCTCGCGCGATGGCCTTGCCGACGCGATCTCCCAGATCCAGGGCCGGCAGCGCGAGCTTGCCGAGCCAGACCAGCCGTCGTCGATCATGCAGAACCTTCGCGCCGACGTCGGGCGCATCGCGGGCCTTCAGCATCCGGAGCGACGAGTCGGCGAGCGCCGTGCCGATGTGACGCCGCTGATGAACGGATTGCGGGCCGATCTCGCCCAGTTGCGCAGCGAGATTGCCTCGCTGTCCAGCGCACCGGCCTCGTCCCGGCTCGAGGACAGCATCCGCGATCTGGCGCAGCGTCTCGAGCAGCGCAGCAGTCTTGCGCCACTGGATGAACTGGCCCGCCCGCTGGCCCGCATCGAGGCCGAGCTCGGCCGCCTTCAGACACAGGATTCCGGTGGCCTGTCGGGGCGGATCGAGGCCGAGATCCACCGTCTTGGTGATCGCATCGAGGCCCTCGCCGCCATGTCGCAGGAGCCGCGCCTGCTGGCAGCTGCCGTGCATGAACTGTCCGGGCTAAAGGATGCACTTTCGCGCGGTGGGAACCTGCCACGGCTTGACGAACTTTCCAGCCAGATCGCAACGCTTGCCGTCGACATCGGGCGGGTGCGCGAGGAGATGGCGCGTGGCGGCCCCGGCAACGAGGTCGAGGCAGCCATCGAGCAGATGCGCGCCGACCTGCTGCGCGAAACCCGCGATGCCCAGGGCATCGGACAAGGCTTGCTGCAGCGAATCCTGCTCCAGCTCGACCATGTCTCCAACGCGCTCGGCTCGCTGCCGGCCACCGGCATGGACGAGGATGACCGCAAGCAGCTGGCCCTTCTGTCCACGAAGCTCGACCAGTTGGCGCAGCGCACCCAGCCTGAATCCGGCGAACTGGCCCGCCGCATCGAAGACATCGCCTTCAAGCTCGACAGCATGTCCGATCGTGGCTCCACGGAGATGGTCGACCGGGTCGAGCGGCTGTCGCAGCAGATCGATGCCCTGAGCGCGCGCGGCCCGGCAGCCATCGAGAAGCAGATCGACATGCTGGCGGCCCGCATCGAGACGCTGGCCAGGAACCAGCAGCCGGTCGTGTTGCCGGATGGCGCGACACGGCTCGATCTGAGCCCGATCGAGGAGATGATCGGCGATCTGGCCCGCCGCATCGATGAGGCAGCCCGCCCCGATGCCAGCGCACAGGGCCTTGAGGCGCTTGAGCGGCAGATCGCCGCCCTCACCGAGCGGCTTGATGCCAAGCCCGCCGGCACAGCCCGGACCGATGGACTGGAAACGACGCTTCAGGATCTGATGCGCTACCTCGGCGGTTTGCGCGAGGAGACCACCACCGCTGTCGACCGTGCGGCACGCGCAGCTGTCGCCGATGCCCTCAACCGTGCGCCAGGCGCGGACAGCTCTGCTGACCTGAGCCTGCTGCGGCACGACCTGGCCGGCCTCAAGGATGTGCATGTCTCGATTGACCAGCGCACCCACAGCGCCATCGGCGCCGTCAACGACACGCTCGAGAAGATCGTGCAGCGCCTTGCGCAACTTGAAGATGACATCGGCCGGGAGCGGACGCCCGCCGAGCCGGCAGCCTTGTCGCGAGGCAGGGTCGCGGCTGATGCCGCGCAGGTTCGCAGCAGCCGCGAAGCCGACCTGTCGGGTTTCTCCGACGAACGGTTTGCCAGGGATTCCCGCCTCGACGACCGTCTTCATGAGCGCCTCGACGCGTCGCCCGCTGCAAGCTTCCCGCCCGAACCGGCTCCTGAACCTGCACGCGGCGGTGGGCCTGGAACGATGGTTGCGTCTTTGCGCGAGCAGATGCGGCAGATGCCGGCTGCTCCGCAGCGCAAGGCCCCTGAACAATCCCGCACGTTCGAGCCTCAACCCGACGCCGGGCCTGACCTGCCGCTGGAGCCCGGCTCCGGGCGTCCGCGCGGACGCAGCGAAGGTGGCAGCACCCAGCCCGCCGCAGCATCGCCTCCGCCGCCTGCGGCCGGCTCGATCAATCCCAATCTGATTGCCGCTGCCCGCCGCGCGGCAATGGCGGCCAGCGCCGAATCGGGCGCGCTCGCGGCCGATCAGGGCAAGGCCCAGAAGGGCAAGGGCCAGAAGGACGGCAGCACCCGGACCTCGCTGCCGATCAGCCTGCGCGAGACCATCGAAAAGCGCCGCAAGCCGATTCTTCTCGGCCTCGCCGCCATCGTGCTGGCGATCGGTGCCGGACAGGTTGCGACAACACTTCTGGGTGATCCGCCGCAATCGGCACAGGTACGCCCCGTCGCCGCGCCAGCTGCGTCGGACCCGGCCACGGCTCCGGCTCAGGCCGACAGCGAACGCTCCGAAAGCAGCCAGCCTGCGACATCCACGCCGGCCCTGCCGCCGAAAGACCAGACCTCGATGTCAGGCGGCTCCCAGCCTGCTCCGGGCTCTGCAACGCTGGCCGGCAGCGATGGTCGCAGCCCCACGGGGCCTGCCGTTCGCGCGCCCGAGACCACCTCATCGGTCCGGCCGGCGCCGGTCGAGGTTGCGTCACTGCCCCCGGCGGGCGCTGCAACGGAACCCGCACGCATCTCCGCAGCCCCTGGACGCGTGACGGATCTGGGCGAACTCGTGCCCACGCTCGGCACGCCAGGCCTGCGCAAGGCCGCGCTGGAAGGCGACGCCAATGCCGTCTACGAGCTTGCCAACCGCGCCAGCGAAGGCACCGGCATGGCCCGCGACCAGAAGCTGGCCCTTCGCCTTTTCGAGCGCGCCGCTGCCGCAGGCTCCGGTCCGGCCCAGTTCCGTCTCGGCAACATGCACGAGAAGGGCATCGGCACGGCCCGAGACCCGAAGCTGGCGATGACCTGGTATCGGCGGGCTGCCGACAAGGGCAACGCCAAGGCCATGCACAATCTGGCGGTGCTGGTCGCCGAAGGGGCCGACGGCAGACCGGATTATGCCGCTGCCGCCGACTTGTTCCGCAAGGCCGCCGAGTTTGGCGTGCGTGACAGCCAGTACAATCTCGCGATCCTGCTGGGCCGCGGCCTCGGCGTCGAACAGGATCTGATGCAGTCCTACACCTGGTTTGCCGTGGCGGCCCGGGATGGCGATACTGATGCCGCCAAGAAGCGCGACGAGGTGGGCGCAAAGCTGCCTGCCGTCGATCTAGCCGCCGGGCGCACGGCATCGCTGACCTGGAAGCCGAAAACCCCCGATCCGGTGGCCAACGAGATCAGTGCTCCTGCCGATGGCTGGGATCCGGCACCGCGCCAGCAGCGTCCACCTGCCCGCCCCAAGGCAACCTGACGTCAGGACAATGGCAGGCTTGCCGGCCAGTCAGACCGGAAGGCCCGTTTGCCAGTCGCGCAGATTGCCCTTGCGTCGCCTTGTTTCATCCAGCAGGGAAGCGTTCATCCGGACAGTGCAATGAACGGCACTGATGTCATTGCCACCGGATGAGCCGGGGTCGGGCCGCCACAGATGCAGATCTAACCGATGCAGATCTACCTGCCCATCGCGGAGATGCCGATCAGCGTGCTGCTGATCCTGGCGATGAGTGCTGCGGTCGGCTTCATCTCCGGCATGTTCGGCATTGGCGGCGGCTTCCTGATGACGCCTTTGCTGATCTTCCTCGGCATCCCCCCTGCCGTGGCCGTGGCGACAGTGACGGCCCAGATCGCGGCCTCGTCCATGACGGGCGCGTTGACCTACTGGCGCAGGCGGCAACTTGATCTGAGGCTGGGCGGCGTGCTCGTCGCGGGTGGTCTGATCGGCACGGCGCTAGGCGTTCTCGCGTTCAATGCCATCCGCCGCGCCGGCCAACTCGATGCCGTGATCATGCTGTCCTATCTCGGCCTGTTCATGGCGATCGGCGGCATGATGCTGTTCGAAAGCCTGAAGGCGATGCTGATCGCACGTGCCGGCACGCCGGTCAGGCTGGAGCGTGCCGGCCAGCATCCGGCCTGGCTGAAACTGCCCTGGCGGGTGCGGTTCTACCGCTCGAAACTTTATGCCAGCGTCTGGCCGATCCTCGGGTTCGCGG
>JAIYDY010000009.1 GCA_027487245.1 Hyphomicrobiales bacterium | reverse complement strand
GTGCGCCGCATCCGCCAAAAGCTTCAAACTCATGGGGCATGGGAGAACCAACCCCGGGCTCCCCCGGGATAAGAAGATGGCGGTCAATGGACCTCTTCTGGTGCAGGGAGCGCGTCCGACAAGTATGCAGGTCGATTGACATTAAGTAGCATCGGACGGGCTGCATTCTGCGAAGCTCAGTATCAACGGGACCTCAATGAGTGACGCCGTGTCCGCATCAGCGGGTGTTATGCTCAAGCGATGCAGCGAAAAGTGGCGTGCGAAAAGGGCCGTCCCATTCCGCCACTTTTCTATTGAGGTGAACCATGAAAATCGCCGAGCGGGAACTTTCAGTCACCATCAGCGGCACACGGCATGCCGTCATGGTTCGTGTCTTCGCACCCGTCCCATCACAGTCCGATTTCGCATGCACATACGAGATAAACTGGCCAGATGGTGTCGAACATCGAGCAATTCATGGCATCGACAGCATGCAAGCGCTCCAGCTGACTCTCCAGCAGATTGGAATCAGCCTGTATGCGAGCGACTACCATGAACGGCGCCAGCTGGTCTGGGAGCAGCCCGGTCAGGGGTACGGGTTTCCGTTGCCAAGCAACGCAAGGGATCTGCTTGTCGGCGAGGATGCCCGCTTCTTTTGAGGCCCTCACACCGTCAGATACGCTTCCCTGACCTCGTCGTTCGCTTCCAGTTCGGCCATCGTGCCGGAATAGCGGATCGCGCCTTTTTCGATGACATAGGCGCGGTCGGAGACGGCGGCGGCGAAGTGCAGGTTCTGCTCGCACAGCAGCACAGCCAGCCCCTCGGCCTTCATGGCGATCACCGCCTCGGCCATCTGCTCGACAATGACCGGGGCCAGGCCCTCGGATGGCTCGTCGAGCAGCACCATATCCGGATTGCCCATCAGCGTGCGCGCGATGGTCAGCATCTGCTGCTCCCCGCCCGACATGGCTGACGCCCGGCGTCCCTCCATCTCGGCCAGGTTGGGGAACACCTTGTAGAGCTTGTCCAGCGTCCAGGGTGCGCGCCCGCCGCGCGCCGGCCTGCGCCCGACATCGAGGTTCTCGTGCACGGTCAGATCGGTGAAGATGCGCCGCTCTTCGGGCACATAGCCAAGGCCGAGCCGGGCAATGCGGAAGGTCTCCATCCCCCGGATGTCATGGCCATCGAACCGGAGCGTCTCGGCGCTGGCCTCGACCATGCCGATGATCGCCTTCAGCGTGGTGGTCTTGCCCGCGCCATTGCGGCCCATCAGCGCCACGACCTCCCCGCGCCGCGCCTCCAGCGACACGCCGAACAGCACCGCAGCCTGACCATAGGCGGCGCTGAGCCCGCCGACCGTGAGCAGCGCTTCCGTCATGCCCGCCCTCGCCGCGCCCGCATGGCCGCTTCCACGCCCATGTCGCCGAGATAGACCTGCTTGACTCGGGCATTGGCCCGGACATCATCAGGCTTGCCGGCTGCGATGATCTCGCCCCGCACCAGCACCAGAATGGTGTCGGCATGGGCGAAGACCGCATCCATGTCATGCTCGGTGAACAGCACGCCGATCTGGCGCTCCCGCGCGATCGAGGCGGTCAGCTCCATCAGTTGCGCGCGCTCTTTGGGTGCCATGCCCGCCGTTGGCTCATCCATCAGCAGCAGCTTCGGCTGCGAGGCCAGCGCCACGGCCAGTTCCACGCGCTTGACGTCGCCATAGGCCAGCTCGCGCACCGGCCTGTCCGCATCGCCGCGCATGCCGACCAGATCGAGGAGATCGAGCGCCTCGGGGCGATACAGCGTCTCGGCCCGGCTCCGGAACGAGAAGATGCGGCCATGCCATGAGATCAGCGCCATCTGCACGTTCTCGGCCACCCTCATCGACACGCAAGTCTGCGCGATCTGGAACGTGCCCCCGACACCCCGCCGCCAGATGGCGCGCGGCGCAAGGCCGGCGACATTCTCGCCCGCCAGCATGACCTGCCCGGAATCGGGCCTGAGCTGGCCACCGACCATGTTGAACGTGGTCGACTTGCCGGCACCGTTCGGACCGATGATGGCCAGAAGCTCGCCGGCCTGAAGCGCAAACGCCACATCGCGCGCCGCCACCACGCCGCCAAAGCGTTTGTTGAGGCCGGACACCGCAAGCAGCGTCATGTCGCAGCCTCAACAGGGGCAGCGGTCGTGCGCTTGCGATCAACCAGCGCACTCGTGGCACCGGCAATCCCGCGCGGGAAGACCAGCACCATGATGATGATCGACAGGCCGAGGAACAGCCGCCAAAAATCGGTGAGCGGCATGAAAAAGTCCTTCACCGAGTGGAAGGCCGCCGCGCCAACCACCGGGCCGATCACGGTCTGGATGCCGCCGACCAGCACCATGACGAGAAAATCCACCGACATGGGGATCGAGATCATCGTCGGGTCGATCGAGCCCTTCGAAAACGAATAGAGCCCGCCGGCGAGCCCTGCCGCCGCGCCCGAGAGCGTGAAGGCAAACCAGCGGATGCGGCCCACATCCATGCCGATCGCGTCGGCCCGGATGGCGCTGTCCCGCGCCGCGCGCAGGCCATAGCCGAAGGGCGCGTAGATCGCGTGGCGGAGCATGATGATGGCCGCCAGCGTCATCGCCAGCACAAGGTAGTAGTAGACCTGCCGGCTGGAGGCCCAGGCCGAGGGCCAGACCCCGACCACGCCATTGTCCCCGCCCGTGAAGGCCACCCACTGGAAGCAGACCGCATAGACGATCTGCGCGAACGCCAGCGTCAGCATGGCCAGATAGATGCCCGATAGCCTGACGATGAAGAAGCCGAACAGCGCGGCAAAGCCGCCCGCCACCAGCGGGGCCAGCAGCAGCGCAGGTTCCATCGCCATGCCGCCGCGCGTCACCAGGAGGCCCGCCGCATAGGCACCAAGCCCGAAATAGGCTGCGTGGCCGAACGAGACGATGCCGCCGACGCCGATCAGGAACTGGAGACTGAAGGCGGCCAACGCCAGCACCAGCACCTCGATGCCGACCTTGACCATGTAGTTGTCGCCAAAGACCGGCAGCGCGATCAGCACGGCGATGGCGATGCCAGCAATGATGGTGTCGATGCGGCCGAAGCGCTTCAGCGACAGGATGCCCTCCGGCAGGATCGCGCGGCCCGCAGCTGCATCGGGCTTGCCGAACAGTCCCCAGGGCTTGATCACCAGCACCACCGCCATCAGCAGGAACACCAGCACCAGCGTGATCTTCGGGAAGATCAGGATGCCGAAGGCCTGCAACTGTCCGATGATCAGCGCCGCAACGAAGGCACCGGCTACCGAGCCCATGCCGCCAATCACGGTGACGACGAACACCTCCGTGATGATCGAGATGTCCATCTGCGTGTTGACCGCAACGCGCGGGATTTGCAGCGCGCCGCCCAGCCCGGCCAGAAATGCGCCGAGAAACAGCGTGCCCGTGAACAGCCACGCCTGGTTGACGCCAAGCGCCGCGACCATCTCACGGTCCTGCGTCGCGGCGCGGATCAGCACGCCAAAGCGGGTCTTCTGCATCAGCAGCCAGAGCAGGCCAAGCACGACCAGCCCCATGCCGATCAGGAACAGCTCATAGGCGGGGAAGCGCTGGTCGAAGATGAAGACGCCGTGGCGGAGAGAGGGCGCACGCGGCCCGGGAATCTCGACCGCACCCCACAGCTTGATCACCAGATCCTGCACGATCAGCACGACGCCGAAGGTCGCCAGAAGCTGGAACAGCTCCGGCACATGGTAGATGCGGCGCAACAGGATGATCTCCATGGCCGCGCCGATCACGCCAACGATCAGGGCCGACAGCAGCACGCCGAGCAGGAACATCGGCAGCGAGCGATCGACCTCGAGCAGCATCGGCACGATGGTGACAGCCAGATAGGCGCCCAGCATGTAGAGCGAGCCATGGGCGAAGTTCACGATCCGTGTGACGCCGAACACGATCGTCAGTCCGGACGCGATGATGAACAGCGATGATGCGCTGGCGAGCCCTGACAAGGACTGGATGACGATGAAGGCGGGATCCATCACGCGTTCAACCAAAACCCCGGATTATCCCCGCCTTGAGCCGGGATCGCTCGGCGAGCGCATGCGCCTGCCGGATTGCCTTGCGGCGCATCATCTGATCCCGGCTCAAGGCCGGGATGACGCCGCATTTGGGATGCGAGCTTCACCCTTTGCGCGCCGCGCGGACCTCGGCCTCGCTGAACATGTAGTTGGCGCCATCGACGAAACGCCAGTTCTTCATGGCCCCGACCTTGCCCTTCAGCGTGGTCTCACCGACCCAGGCGCCCATCGTGGCCTGCTTGTCGATGCCGCGCATCGTCACCGGGCCGGAAATGGTCTCGAACTTCATGTCGTCGAAGGTCTTGAGTAGCGCCTCGGTGTCGAGTGTGCCGGCCTTGGCGATCAGATCCCGGCACATGTAGGCAAAGACATAGCCCAGGAACGAGCCCAGCCGCGGGGTATCGTTGAATTTCGCACGGTAGCCGGTCACAAAGGCCACATGGGCAGGATCGGTGATCTGTTCCCAGGGATAGCCGGTGATGATCCAGCCCTCGGGCGTCTCCTCGCCCAGCGGGATCAGGTATTCCGGCTCGCCTGTCAGGAGGCTGACCACCGTGCGCCGCTCGAACAGGCCGCGCGTGTTGCCCTCGCGCACGAACTGGGTCAGGTCGGCGCCGAAGGTGACATTGAAGATGCCATCGGGACGGGCCTGCGCCAGGGCGCCCACAGTCGCGCCGGCATCGATGCGGCCCAGCGCCGGGAATTGTTCGGCCACCACCTCGAAGCCGGGTGTCGCCTCCGCCATCAGCCGCTTGAAGTTTGCGGCAGCTGACTGGCCATACTCGTAGTTCGGCGCAACGATGCCCCAGCGCTTGATGCCGCGCGCCTTGACGGCATCGACCAGCATCTTGGTCTGCATGAAGGTGGAAGGGCGCAGCCGGTAGGTGTAGCGGTTGCCCTGCGCCATGGTCAGCGCGTCCGTCAGCGGCTCGGTGGCCATGAACATGATCTTGCGCTGATTGGCGAAGTCGGAGACCGCAAGCCCGACATTCGACAGGAAGGTGCCGGCGATGAACGACACGTTCTCGCGCGTTACCAGTTCCTCGGCGACGCGCACCGCATCGCCCGGCGTCGAGCCATCATCGCGGAAGACGAATTCCAGAGGCCGGCCAAGCGCGCCGCCCCTGGCGTTGATTTCGTCCTGCGCCATCTGGATGGCATTGCGATACGGCAGCGCGAACGCCGCCATGCGGCTGTAGGAGTTGATCTCGCCGATGCGGATCGGCGCGCCGGCGGCAGGTGCCTGCGCCCCGGCAGAGAACGGCATCAGCAGCCCGGCGGCTCCGAGGCCTCCGACAACAGAGCGGCGTGTCGTGTTCATCACCATCGGACCATTCTCCCCCAAAAGCCACGGCAAGGCTGATCATGGGATGATACCGGGGCAAGCGATGGCTGCAAGCACAAAGCGCGGCAAGGCCGGTGCAAGACTCCGCAGATCACTTCTCGACGAAGGCCTTTTCGATGACGTAGTGGCCCGCCTTCGATGACGAGCCCTCTTCGAAGCCCAGGTCCTTCATCAGCGTCACTGTGTCCTTCAGCATCGCCTCCGAGCCGCAGATCATCACCCGGTCCAGCGCGGGATCGAGCGGCGCAAGGCCCGCCTTGGCCGGGATCGAGCCATCGCGCAGGCCGGTGGTGACGCGCCCGACATGCTCGAACGCCTCGCGCGTCACGGTCGGATAGTAGACCAGCTTTCCGGCCACGACCTCCGCCATGTACTCGTCGGCATGGAGCCCGTCGACGATGTGGCGGCTATAGGCGGTTTCCGCCACGGTGCGGCAGCCATGGATCGCCACGACCTTGTCGTAGCGCTCATAGACCGTGAAATCCCGGATGATGCTGGCAAAGGGCGCAAAGCCGGTACCGGTCGAGACCAGATAAAGGTTGCGGCCAGGCAGCAGGCTGTCTTGCACCAGCGTGCCGGTGGGCTTGCGCCCGATCAGGATCGTGTCGCCGAGCTTGATCCCTTGCAGCCGTGAGGTCAGCGGCCCGTCCGGAACCTTGATCGAGAAGAACTCGAGGCCATCATCATGGTTCGGGCTCGCCATCGAATAGGCGCGCAGCAGCGGCCGGCCATCAACCATGAGGCCGATCATGGCGAATTGCCCGTTCTCGAAGCGGAAGGCCGGATCGCGCGTTGTGCGGAACGAGAACAGCCGGTCTGTCCAATGATGGACATGGGTGACGGTCTCTTCGAAGAAAGCGGCCATTCCGGAACTCCAGCGCGATGACCGCTGCTTAGTGGACGAAGGATGGGTCAGCAAGCATGACCTGGATCAAGTGGCAGGCCACCACGCCTCGCCGGGTGCGGTTCAGACGACCACTTCGCGGAGCGGCTGCGCCTCAACATCGAAGACGCGCATGTAGCGCGAGATTTCGGTGTTCGGGCCGGTTGCCTTGGTAGGATTGTCGGAAATCTTCACGGCGGGCCGCCCGTTGGCCGAAACGACCTTGCACACGACCGAGATCGGATCGAGCGCCCGCTCGGGTGCGAGTCCGCGGAAATCGTTGGTCAGCAGCGTGCCCCAGCCGAAGCCGAAGCGCACCCGGCCCTTGAAATGCGCATGGATCGCCTCGATCGCATCGACATCGAGCCCGTCCGAGAAGATGATCTGCCGCGTCATCGGATCGACACCCCGGCTCTGCCACCAGGCGATGGCCTCGTCGCCCCCAACAATCGGATCCTTGGAATCGATGCGGATGCCGGTCCAGGCATCCATCCAGCGTGGTGCCCGCGCGAGGAACCCGCTGGTGCCGTAGGTGTCCGGCAGGATGATGCGCAGGTTGCCTTCATAATCCTGCTGCCAGTCGGCCAGCACCTGATAGGGCGCGTTGGCGAGTTCGGCATCGCTGTCGGCCAGCGCCGAATAGACCATCGGCAGTTCATGCGCGTTGGTGCCGATGGCCTCGACCTCGCGGCGCATCGCGATCAGGCAGTTGGATGTGCCGAGGAAGTTCTTGCCGAGGCCCTCCATCATGGCCTGCACGCACCAGTCCTGCCACAGGAAGCCATGCCGCCGCCGTGTGCCGAAGTCGGCGATGCGCAGATCGTCGAGCTTCTGCAGGCGGGTGATCTTCTCCCAGACGCGGGTCATGCCGCGCGCATAGAGCACCTGCAACTCGAACCGCCCCATGCCCCGCAGAACGGCGCGCGAACGCAGTTCGTTGATGATCGCAAGCGCCGGGATTTCCCACATCGTGGTCTCGACCCAGGGCCCGTCGAAGGTCAGCTCATACTGCCCGTCGCGCATCTCAAGATGGTATTCGGGCAGGCGCAGCGCCTCATACCATTCCATGAAATCGGGCGAGAACATCTGCCGGCGGCCATAGAACATGTTGCCGCGCAGCCAGGTGCTTTCCCCGCGCGACAGCCGGAGCGAGCGCACATGGTCGAGCTGTTCCTTCAGCTCCCCGACGTCGATGATCTCGGCCAGCCTGATCCGCGTCGTGCGGTTGATCAGCGAAAACCGCGCCGTCGTGCTGCGCTGACGCCGGAAGATCGTCTGCGCCATCAGGATCTTGTAGAAATCCGTATCGAGCAGCGACCGGACGATCGGATCGATCTTCCAGGTGTGGTTGTAGACGCGGGCGGCGAGGTCAGTCATGGGCGTCCGGGCTCAGTCAGATTCACACGAATGGACCACGAATTGCGGCACATGGCGAGTGGGTTGCGGTCATTGCGAGCGCAGCGAAGCAATGACGAAGACCACCTACCCAAAAACCCAGGCATACATCTCGCGCAGCACGTTCTTCTGGACCTTGCCCATGGTGTTGCGCGGCAGTTCATCCACGATGAACACGCGTTTGGGCTGCTTGAAGCGGGCCAGCCGCCCCTCCAGCGCTGCCATCACGGCCCGGTCATCGAGGTCCGCCCCCTTGGCGCGCACCACGACCGCCGTCACCGCCTCGCCGAAATCCTTGTGGGCCAACCCGATCACGGCACTCTCGACCACGCCCGGCAAGGCGTCGATCTCGCTCTCGACCTCCTTGGGATAGACATTGTAGCCGCCCGTGATGATCAGGTCCTTGCCGCGTCCGACGATGTGCACGTAACCCTTCTCATCGATCTTGCCGAGATCGCCGGTGATGAAGAAGCCATCGGCCCTGAACTCCGACGCCGTCTTTTCCGGGTTGCGCCAATAGCCCTTGAACACATTCGGGCCCCTGACCTCGATCATGCCGATCTCGCCGGCAGGCAGTGCCGCCGCCGTTTCTGGATCGGTGATGCGGGCTGCAACGCCCGGCAGCGGCGGGCCGACGGTACCTGCCACCCGGTCGCCATCATATGGGTTCGAGGTGTTCATGTTGGTTTCGGTCATGCCATAGCGTTCAAGGATGGCGTGGCCGGTTCGCTGGCTCCAGTCACGGTGCGTGTCGGCAAGGAGCGGCGCAGAACCCGACACGAAGAGCCGCATGTGGGCGGTCGCCTCCCGCGTCAGGCCGGCATGGTCGAGCAGCCGCACGTAGAAGGTCGGTACGCCCATCATCGTCGTCGCGCGCGGCATCAACCGCATCACCTCATCAGCGTCGAACTTCGGCAGGAACAGCATCGAGGCTCCCGCCAGCAGCACGACATTGGTCCCGACGAACAGGCCGTGGGTGTGGAAGATCGGGAGCGCATGCAGCAGCACGTCGGAGCGGCCGAAGCGCCAGAAATCCACCAGCGTCAGCGCATTCGAGGCCAGATTGTCGTGGCTGAGCATCGCGCCCTTGGAGCGGCCCGTGGTGCCGGACGTGTAGAGGATCGCGGCCAGATCATCGGGTCCGCGCGCCGCATCGGCAAACAGGTCCGGCATGCCCTGAGCCTTCTGCATCAGGCTGCCCTCGCCGCTGGCATCAAGCGTCTCCACCGCGGCGCCGCGGGCGATGGCCACGATCCCGGCCTGCCGCGACGGATCGCAGACGATCAGCGCAGGCTCGGCATCACCGATGAAATACTCCAGTTCCGCCAGCGTGTAGGCCGCGTTCAGCGGCAGGAACACGGCCCCGGCCCGCACGCAGGCCAGATACAGCATCAGCGCATTGGCACTCTTCTCCACCTGCACGGCCACCCTGTCGCCGGGCACGACGCCAGCAGCCACCAGAGCGCCGGCGAGGCGCGCCGACACGGCTTCAAGATCGCCGTAGCTCAGGGCCTTGCCATCGGGATGGACGATGAACGGGCTCTGCCCAGCCGGCATGCGGGCGCGGACAAGGTCGAACAGATGATTGGCCATGGGTGGTCTCGTTGGGTAGGTGCACTGCGTCCGGGTTCATGGCGGTCAGCCAAATGGATCGACCCGAACGTCAGGCAGTCAAACCCGCTTGCCGCAAAAAACACAACCGGCAAAGCGGCATTGTCGCAAAGTGCACCCCGATCACGTTGGCCCCTCCGCAAATTCGCTTGCAAAACCTCGGCACAATGCGCCTGATGTGCCCATAAGCCCGGCAACAGTCCGGGCGGACCATCGGAGAGGAAACATGATGTCCCGACGCACGCTGGCGCTGCTTGTTGCAGCCGGCTCCGCTGCCGCTTTCGGCGCGATCCTTGCCCCATCGCAAGCCACGGCCCAGGCTTGGCCGAACAAGCCGATCACCTTCATCGTCCCATTTGCAGCTGGCGGCGGCACGGACGCGTTTGCGCGCCCCCTCGCGGTGCAACTGGAAGCGCAGCTCGGCCAGCGCATCATCATCGACAACCGCGCCGGGGCGGGCGGCACGACCGGCGCCTCCGCTGCCGCGAAGGCCGCGCCCGATGGCTACACCTTCTTTGTCGGAGCAGCCCACCACGCCATCGCGCCGGCGCTCTATCCAAGGCTCGACTACAACATCGAGACCGATCTGGTGCCGATCGGCATGGTGGCATCTCCCCCACAGGTCATTGCCGTGCATCCGACCAAGGTGGCGGCGAAGACCCTGGGCGAGTTCATCGCACACCTCAAGGCCAATCCCGGCAAGCTGAACTATGGTTCGGCAGGCAACGGCACGACCCATCACCTGACCGGTGAGTTGTTCAAGCTCCAGACCGGCACCAACATCGTCCACGTGCCCTATCGCGGCGCCGGCCCTGCGCTGGCCGATCTGGTTGCCGGACAGATCGACGTGATGTTCGACGGCCTCGGCTCCTCGGCTGGCCAGATCCAGGGCGGCGCCCTGCGTGGCCTTGCTGTTGCCGCTCCGAAACGTTCGCCTGCCATCCCCGATGTGCCGACCACTGCCGAGGCCGGGCTGCCCGGCTTCGAGGTGGCGACATGGTATGCGCTCTGGGCCCCGAAGGGCACGCCGCCCGAAGCGGTCGAGCGGATGGGCCGGGAGCTGCGCACTGCCCTCGCCTCCCAGCCGATCAAAGACGCCTGGGCGCGCAACGGCTCCGACATCCCGACGCTGATGGGGGCCGAGTTCGCCGGCTTCCTTAAGTCCGAGATCGCGCGCTGGGGCAAGGTCGTCAGCGAAGCCAAGGTCGGCCTATAAGGTCTCCTGCCCTCGCAAGGGCGCTTGTGACCCCGGCGACGACGGCGCAGCTGTGGCCGGCGGGGATGGCACGGCTCGTGCTCCCCCACAGCCGGGCAGGCCACGCCCCTTCACGGCGCTGGCCAGCCCGGCCATACTGACGCCGGACCCTGAGCCCAACCAGCAGCGCAACCGACCAAAGAGCACGCCGGCCGCATGACCACAGCCACCCCCCTGATGCTGGCCAGCGGCATCGTCAAGCGCTTCGGGGCACTCGTCGCCAACGATTCTGTCGATCTGGCAATCGGGCCGGGCGAGGTCCACGCCTTGCTCGGCGAGAACGGCGCGGGAAAGTCGACACTCGTCAAGATCCTCTACGGTCTGTTGCAGCCGGATGCGGGCACGTTGGCATGGGAAGGACGCACGATCAGCCTGAAAAGCCCGGCCGAGGCCCGCCGCCTCGGCATCGGCATGGTGTTCCAGCATTTCTCGCTGTTCGAGGCGCTGACAGTCGCCGAGAATGTGGCGCTCGCGCTCGACGGGACCGAACCGGTTTCTGCCGTCGCCGACCGGCTGGTGTCCGTCTCGGAGGCCTACGGCTTGCCGCTCGATCCGCGCCGCGAGGTCTGGCGGCTGTCGGTCGGTGAGCGCCAGCGCATCGAGATCGTCCGCTGCCTGATGCAGAATCCGCGCCTGCTCATCCTCGACGAGCCGACATCGGTGCTGACCCCGCAGGAAACCGAGGGGTTGTTCGCCACGCTGGCACGCATCAAGGCCGAAGGCTGCGCCATCCTCTATATTTCCCACAAGCTCGAAGAGGTCAGGCGCATCTGTGACCGCGCCACCATCCTGCGCCACGGCAAGGTTGTCGCCACCTGCGATCCAAGGCAGGAGAGCGCGGCCTCGCTCGCCCAGATGATGGTCGGCAGCAAGGTCATGCCGACACGGCACGAACCTGTGCTGTCCGATCAGGCACCCTTTCTGCGTGTGCAAGACCTGTCCCTGCGCTCGCCCGATCCGCATGGCACCCACCTGAGCGGCATCGACCTTGAGGTCAGGCCCGGCGAGATCACCGGGATCGCCGGCGTCGCCGGAAATGGGCAGGACGAATTGTTCGCGGCGCTGTCCGGCGAGATTCTGGCGGCCCGTGCCGAGGTGATCATCCTCGCCGGCCAGCCGGTCGGACATGGCGACATCAACACCCGACGCAAACTGGGCGCGGCCTTCGTGCCTGAGGAGCGGCTGGGTCATGCGGCGGCCCCGCGCCTCAGCCTCTCGGACAATGCGCTGCTGGCCGGCCATGCCACCAACGGCTTCGTGCGCTCTGGCCTCGTCGACAAGCCCGGCACGCTGGGCTGGGTCGACCGAGTGGTCGCAGCCTTCGATGTGCGCAAGGGCCCGCGCGATCCGGCCGCCAGCGCCCTGTCCGGTGGCAACCTCCAGAAGTTCGTTGTCGGCCGCGACATCCTTCGCAACCCACGCCTGCTGATCGTCTCGCAGCCAACCTGGGGCGTCGATGCCGGCGCAGCTGCGCTGATCCGGCAGGCGCTGGTCGATCTGGCGCGCAGCGGCGCAGCGGTTCTGGTCATCAGCCAGGATCTCGACGAGTTGTTCGAGATCGCTGACCGGATGGCTGTGATCTTCCATGGCCGGCTTTCGCCAGCTCAACCAACGGCCGGGTTGGCCCGCGAGGCTGTCGGGCTGCTGATGGGCGGCTCCGGATTCGGCCCCGGTGAAGCCCGCGCGCGGGATGCTGCCTGATGCGCCTCGTCCTCAGCAAACGCGAGAACAGCTCGCGCTGGATGAGCCTGCTCTCCCCGCTGATTGCGGTGGCGCTGACCATTGCCTCCGGCGCGGTGCTGTTCGCAGCCATGGGGCTCGACCCTGCCAAGGCGCTGGCGATCTACTTCCTGTCGCCGATCTCCGACACCTGGGCCCTGCAGGAACTCGCCGTGAAGGCGACGCCGCTGGTGCTGATCTCGGTCGGCCTGTCGCTTTGCTATCTGTCGAACAACTGGAACATCGGCGCCGAGGGCCAGTTCGTCATGGGCGCCATCTTCGGCGGCGGGATCGCCATCGCCACCCATGGTGTCGCCAATGGCCCATGGGTGTTTCCCGCCATGATGCTGGCCGGCATGATCGGCGGCGCCGCGCTGGCGATGATCCCGGCCATGCTCAAGACCAGGCTGTCCGTCAATGAGATCCTGACCAGCCTGATGCTGGTCTATATCGCAGAACTCCTGCTCGACTGGCTGGTGCGAGGCCCCTGGCGCGATCCGAAGGGCTTCAACTTCCCGCAGTCGGTGATGTTCGAGGCCGAGGCGCAGACCATCCGGCTGACCAGCGATGGACGCATCAACATCGGCACGCTGATCGCGCTTGTCGTCGTCGTGCTGGCGGCCTTCCTCTTATCGCGCATGCTGAAAGGGTTCGAGATCCGGCTCGTCGGCGAAGCCCCGCGCGCGGCGCGCTTCGCAGGTTTCTCGCAGAGCCGCCTGACCTGGACCGTGTTCGCCATCTCCGGCGCGCTCGCGGGACTGGCCGGCATCATCGAGGTGGGCGGCACGATGGGGCAGCTCCAGCCCACGATCTCGCCGGGCTATGGCTTCACGGCGATCATCGTCGCCTTCCTCGGACGGCTGAACCCGATCGGCTGCCTGATCGCCGGCGTCTTCCTCGCCATCACCTTCATCGGCGGTGAGAATGCCCAGATCGCCCTTCGCCTGCCGCTGGATGTGACACGGGTCTTCCAGGGCCTGCTGCTGTTCTTCGTCTTGGCCTGCGATGCCTTCCTGATCTACCGCGTCCGGCTGGTGCGCTCCGCTCCGCAGGAGCGATCGGCATGACGATGTTCGAAGCCATCCTCCTGACGATCATCACCGCCTCGACGCCGCTGCTGATTGCGGCCATCGGCCAGCTCGTCGTCGAGCGCTCAGGCGTGCTCAACCTGGGCATGGAAGGCATGATGATCATGGGTGCGGCCTGCGGCTTCGCTGCGGCCATCCTGTCGGGCAATTCCTACATCGGCGTGCTTGCGGCGATCGCGGCGGGCATGGGCATGTCGATGATCTTCGCCGTCCTCACGCTCGGGCTTGCGGCCAATCAGGTCGCATCCGGGCTCGCGCTCAGTATCTTCGGGCTTGGTCTGTCGGGGGTGATCGGGGCTCCGTTCGTGGGCGCACGCCGCGACACCATGGCCCGGCTCGATCTGCCGGTGCTCAGCGATCTGCCGGTCATCGGCAAGGCGCTGTTCGGTCAGGACCCGTTCGTCTACGCCTCGTTCGCGCTGGTCATCGGCGTATGGTGGTTCCTGACCCGCACCAAGCCCGGCCTGATCCTGCGCGCCTGCGGCGAAAGCCACGCATCGGCCCACGCGCTTGGCTATCCTGTGCTGAAGATCAGGCTGTTCGCAATCCTGTTCGGCGGGGCCTGCGCCGGCCTCGCCGGAGCCTATCTCAGCCTCGTCTACACCCCCTTCTGGTCGCCGGGCATGACGGCGGGCCGGGGCTGGATCGCGCTTGCCATCGTCGTGTTCGCTTCGTGGCTTCCGTGGCGGGCCATGGCGGGCGCCTACCTCTTTGGCGGCATCACCATCCTGCAACTGCATGCCCAGGGCGCCGGCGTGAAGATCCCCTCCCAGGCCATGGCGGCCTTGCCCTATCTGGTCACCATCATCGCGCTCGTCATCATCATGAGCCGGCGCGGCGGCCAGCAGAGCGCACCCGCGTCCCTTGGTGTACCATTTGTTCCTGATCGGTAGTTGACGTAACGCTTGGCAGGCATAGTTCTTGCTAGGTCATTACGTATATTTCCATAAATCAGGAGTGAAATCATGAACATCAATCGTCGTCAGGTTCTTGGTGGCGCCACGGCTCTTGCCGGCGCCGCAACACTTGGCCAACCTGTGTTTGCTCAGTCAAACCCGCTTCAGGTTGGCTTCATCTATGTCGGCCCGGTCGGTGACTTTGGCTGGTCGACCATGCACGATCTCGGCCGCAAGCGCCTTGAGGAGGTGATGGGCGCGGCGGTCAAGACGACCGTCGTGGAGAGCGTCGCGGCCAATGACATGGAGCGTGTCGCCACGCAGCTCGGCCGTCAGGGCCATCGGCTGATCTTCACCACGTCGTTCTCGTTCTTCCAGCCCACGATGCGCGTTGCGCCGACCCTGCCGAACGTGTTCTTCGAGAGCGCGACCGGCACGCAGACGGCTGCCAATGTCTCGCTCTATAATGCCCGCTTCTATGAGGGCCGCTATGTGCAGGGCGTGATCGCGGCCCGCAAGTCGAAGTCGAAGACCATCGGCTACATCGCCGCCTTCCCCGTGCCCGAGGTCATCCACGCCATCAACACCGTGATGCGCGGGGCCTGGTCGGTGGATCCGGCGATGAAGATCCGCGTCATCTGGGTCAATGCCTGGTTCAATCCCGGCCGCGAGGCCGATGCGGCGCGCGCGCTGATCGACCAGGGCTGTGACGTGATCTGCCAGCACACCGACAGCCCTGCCCCGCTGCAGCTGGCCAACGAGCGCGGCGTCTTCGGCTTCGGCCAGGCCTCCGACATGACCCGCTTTGCGCCGAAAGCGCACCTGACTTCGAGCGTCAACAGCTGGGGTGACTACTATGTCGAACGCGCCAAGGCCGTCATCGCCGGAACCTGGAAGCCGGGCGATGTCTGGGGCGGCCTGAATTCGGGCATGTTCAAGCTGGCGCCATTCACCAACATGACGCCGGAAGAAGCCTCCGAAGCGCAGCGCATCGCGGATGCGATCTCCACCGGGCGTCTGCATCCGTTCGATGGGCCGATCGTGCGGGCGGACGGCTCGACAGTCGTGCCAGCCGGCGGGCGTCTGACCGACGACCAGATCCGCGCGCAGAATTACTTCTACCGCGGCATCGAGGTCGCGCTGCCAAGCTGACACCGGCGCAACGCACCATGCGAAAGGGCGGCTCTCGCGAGCCGCCCTTTTTTTGTGTCCGTTGAAACGGGACCGATCAGAACCGGGGCGGAGGCATGTCGCCGGGTCCGCCGAGACCGGGAATGACGAGGTTCTCGAGCTGGCGACGCACGTCAGCAGGGTCGGCCTGCGGCAGCGTGTCCTTGTAGTGCATGACCAGATCCGGGACGAAATAGACCACGAACACCATGATGACCTGCAGCAGGATGAACGGGATGACACCCTTGTAGAGAGTGGTCGTCTCGACGCCTTCGATGCGGCGGCCTGTGACCTTGTCATCGTAAGCCAGCCTCGGCGCCACGCTTCGCAAGTAGAACAGCGCGAAGCCGAAGGGCGGCGTCAGGAAGCTGGTCTGCATGTTCATGGCCATCAGCACGCCGAACCAGACGATGTCGATGCCGAGCGCCGTCGCCGGTGCCACCAGAAGCGGCATCAGGATGAAGGCGATCTCGAAGAAGTCGATGAAGCAGCCAAGGATGAACACGACGAGGTTCGTGAACACGATGAAGCCGACAGCCCCGCCCGGCAGCGACAGCATCAGTTCCTTCACCCAGACATGGCCGTTGATGCCATAGAAGGTGAGCGCGAACACGCGGGCACCGATCAGGATGAAGATCACGAAAGCCGAGAGCTTCAGCGTCGATTCGCACGCCTGCTTGGTCAAGGTGAAGGTCAGGCGGCCATTCAGGGCCGCCAGCACCAGTGCCCCGATGGCCCCCATCGCGCCGCCTTCGGTCGGCGTGGCAAGGCCGATGAAGATCGTGCCGAGCACGAGGAAGATCAGCGCCAGCGGCGGCACCAGAACCATGATGACCCGCGTGGCCAGGTAGGACAGCCACTTCAGTTCGAAACGCTTGTTGGCGATGGCCACGAGCAGGGCGAACACCACGGCCACGGACGAGCCATAGACCTCAGGTGCCTGCTCGACGATGGGCTTGAAGGCATAGGTTGCCGCAATGCCGACCAGAATGGACAGGCCAATCATGACAAACAGGGAGGTGACGCCGGCCCCCAGCGTGCGCGCCTCGGGTGGCAACGGAGGAGCTGCATTCGGACGGATCAGGGTCAGCACAAAGACATAAACCCCATAAAGCGCCGTCAACAACAGGCCGGGAATGACCGCGCCCTGATAAAAATCGCCCACCGACTTGCCGAGCACGTCCGCGAGAACAATCAGCACCAGCGACGGCGGGATGATCTGCGCCAGCGTGCCGGACGCCATGATCACGCCGGTGGCAAGCTGGCGGTCATAGCCATAGCGCAGCATGATCGGGAGAGAGATCAGGCCCATCGAGATCACGGCTGCTGCCACCACGCCGGTGGTCGCCGCCATCAGCGCGCCGACGAAGATCACCGCATAGGCCAGGCCGCCGCGAACCGTGCCGAACAACTGGCCGATCGTGTCGAGCAGGTCCTCCGCCATGCGTGAGCGCTCGAGGATGAGGCCCATGAAGGTGAAGAACGGAATGGCCAGCAGCGTCTCGTTAGACATGATGCCGCAGACGCGCTCCGGCAGAGCCTGCAGGAAGTTGGGCGTGAACAGGCCCAATTCAATGCCGATGAAGCCGAAGATCAGCCCGCACGCCGACAAGCTGAATGCCACCGGATAGCCCAGCAGCAGGAACAGGATCAGCGAGCCGAACATGATCGGCGAAAGGTAGTGGATGATGAAGTCAATCATGGAACGCAAAGCCCCCAGTCTGGTGTGATGACGAGCCGGGGCTCAGTGCTTGTTGCCGGTGGCGGCAGGATCGACGAGGTCCGCAAGGTCCGGGTGAGGCGGCACGTGGTCCTGCATCATGTCGTCCTTCTCATCGAGGTCGCCGCGAATGATGGCGATGCGCTTGATGAGCTGGGAGACGCCCTGAAGCGTCAGCAGGAAGAAGCAGAGCAGGACCATGCCCTTGGCCGGCCAGATGATGAGGCCGCCGGAATTGGTCGACCACTCCTGCGTCCGCCACGATTCCATGAAGAACGGGTAGGAATAATACAGGTGGACCAGCGCGAACGGGAAAAAGAACACGATCAGACCGAACACCTCGATCCGGTCACGGACATATTTCGACAGCCGCGACGAAACCACGTCGACCCGGACATGCTCGTTGGTCTTCATCGTCCAGGATGCGCCGATCATGAAAACGATGCCGAACAGATACCACTGCAGTTCGAGCATGCCGTTGGAGGCGATGTTCAGAACCTTTCGGGAAACGGCGTTACCAGCGGAAACGACGACAGCAGCGAGCACCAGCCACGCCACCATGCGCCCCAACCGGCCATTGATGAAATCGATCACGCGCGAAAATGAAAGCAGCGCACCCATGGAACAACGTCTCCGTCCGTTCGTTTTTTCTTGTCTTTGTCAGGTCGTTGACCCTGACTACCACCAGCGGCACCCAACGTGTCAACCGCCATTTTACATGAAGGAAATGTAGTTGCTGATGCAACCACCTGACCTTCAAGAAGAACTGGCCGCCGCGCGAAGCTGCGCAACGGCCAGCCGTGTCAAATCAAAGCGACGTGATCAGGCGCGGCTGCGCGCACGGATCATGTAGCTGTCGAACGAGAAGTCGCCGATCTGGTTGTAGAGGTAGAAGTCGTTGCGGAAGGCAACGGCTGCGTCATAGAGCTTCTTGAACTCGGCGTTGCGGCCGCTGATCTCAGTGTACAGCTCCTGCGATGCCTTGAAGGCGGCGTCCATCACGTCCTGCGGGAAGGCGCGCAGCTGCGTGCCGGTCGCGAGCAGGCGCTTCAGGGCGGCCGGGTTGCGGGCGTCGTACTTCGCGGTCATCTCGGTGTTCGCGAAAGCCGAAGCGCCACGCAGGATGGCCTGGTAGTTCTTGGGCAGTTCGTTCCACTTGGCCGAATTGACGCAGGTGTGGAGCACTGCGCCACCTTCCCACCAGCCCGGATAGTAGAAGAAGCGGGCGACCTTGTTGAAGCCGAGCTTCTCGTCATCGTAGGCGCCGACCCACTCGGCCGCGTCGATCGTGCCGCGCTCGAGAGCCGGGTAGATGTCGCCACCGGCAATCTGCTGCGCCACAACACCGAGCTTGGCGATGACCGCGCCGCCCGAGCCGCCGATGCGCATCTTCACGCCCTTCATGTCCTCGACGTTGCGGATTTCCTTCCGCCACCAGCCGCCCATCTGGCAGCCCGTGTTGCCGCCTTCGAAGGCGACGATGTTGTGCTTGCCGAGGAAGTCGTTGATCAGCTTTTCGCCGCCGCCATCGAGCATCCACGCATCCTGCGCGCGCTTCGACATCAGGAACGGAACGGCCGTGGTCAGACCGAAGGCAGGATCCTTGCCCCAGTTGTAATAGACGGCGGTGTTGGACATTTCGACGGTGCCGGCCGAGACCGCGTCAACCGACTGAAGGCCGCCGACGATTTCACCGGCGCCAAAAGCCTGGATCTCGAAACGACCGTCTGTCATTTCCTTGACGTACTTGGCGATGGTTTCCGAGGCGCAGAAGATGGTGTCGAGCGACTTCGGGAAGCCGGAGGTCAGGCGCCACTTGAGGGTGGGCATCGACTGGGCGATGGCCGGCATGGCCACTGCGGTAGCGGCGCCGGCAACAGCCGCGCCCTTCAGAAATTGACGACGCTTCATGCGAGCGGTTCCTCTTTTATGATAAGCCGCCATGACAGGCGGTTATACGCGGCATGTAAATCGCGCATGCCGTGCACTCGTCAAGATGCCACGCGAAAAATTGTCGGATTTTCGTCTTCCGATGCCAGTATTTCCGGCAAGCTGCTCGCAACAGCCCAAATGCCCGGAGGAACACGCCGGAAAGCGCCCAAAAACAAGGCACTTGCTGGCGACATTGCCTGTGTTGGAGCGCCAGGCCCGGCCAGAAGTCCGTTGCCACGCTGCCATGACCTGCTCTACTGCGACGCGGCTTGCTGACGCAGCGCCAACGGGAGACGGGCATGAATACGAACCAGGCTGCCGAGACGCCAGGCAAGGTGGCGTTGATCACGGGGGCCAGCGCCGGCATCGGCCGCGCCGTCGCCATCAGCTTCCTGAAGGCAGGCTACAGCGTGGTCCTCACCGCGCGCCGTGGCGATGCGCTCGACGAGACGATCCGGCTATCCGGCATGCCGGCTGACAGGGCCCTCGCCCATCCTTGCGACATCACCGATGCTGCGGCCGTCGCGGCCTTGTTCGCGGCCTGCAAGGCCCGCTTCGGGCGGCTCGATGTGCTGTTCAACAATGCCGGCGTCAGCTCGCCGGGCAGCGTCCTGCTGGAGGACCTCAGCGTTGCGCAATGGAAGGCCTGCGTCGACACCAACCTCACCGGCCCTTTCCTGTGCACGCAGGAGGCCTTCCGCCTGATGAAGGCGCAGACGCCGCGTGGTGGCCGGATCATCAACAACGGCTCCGTGTCGGCCTATGCGCCGCGCCCCAATTCGGCGCCCTATGCCGCGACCAAGCATGCCGTCACCGGCCTGACCCGCGCCACCTCGCTCGATGGCCGCAAGTATGACATCGCCTGCGGGCAGATCGACATCGGCAACGCCCTGACCGAGATGGCGGTGGCCATGACGACGGGCGTGCCGCAGGCCGATGGCTCGGTGAAGATCGAGCCTGTCATGGATGTGCAGAATGTCGCCGATGCGGTGCTGCACATGGCCAGCCTGCCGCTCTCGGCCAACGTGCTGTTCATGACCGTGATGGCCACGGCGATGCCCTTCGTCGGGCGTGGCTGATCGGCGAGGCAGGCGCGACCTCAGGTGACCGGCAGATCGCGGAAGCAAGCCGCGCTTGGCCGCGCCATGATGCGCTGGTGCCAGGCTTCGACATTCGGACGCGACTCGCGCGCGATCGGCATGTTCAGCCAGCGGTGCACGGCCGGCCCGAGCGCCAGGTCGCCGATGCCGAAGCTTGCTCCCCCAAGATGGTCGTGCTTCGCAAGATGCTGGTCGAGCATCGCCAGCAACGGCTCGGTCTTGGCACGCGAGGCCTCGATGGCCACAGGGTCGCGCTTGTCCGGTGCCGTCCGCACAAGCCCTGAAAAGGCGGGGGCATAGGCCGGGTAGAAGGTGGTGGTCTGCCAGTCCATCCAGATATCGGAGCGGGCGCGCAAGGCCGGATCACGCGGCCAGAGCGAGCCCTCGCCGTAGCGGGCCCCGAGGTAGCGCACGATAGCGTTCGATTCCCAAAGCACGACGCCGTCATCGTCCAGCACCGGCACGAGGCCGTTCGGGTTCATCGCCAGATAGTCGGGTGTCTTGACGATCCCGAAGGCCATGCCGGCATCGTGCCGGGTGTAGTTCAGCCCGAGTTCCTCGGCGGCCCAGACCACCTTCTGGACATTGATGGAGTTCATCCGTCCCCAGATCGTGCGTGTCATGGCCCATGTCCTCTTGCAGGGTGGTTTCTGGCGAGCCGGCGGCCCATGGCCTGTGCGCTACCGCAACCGCCGTAGCCTGGAAAGGGGCAACGGCCCCATGCTGCTGCGCATCCGGCGCATGCACTGCAAAATCTGCTTCGCCAGAATGGGGGATGATGCCTGCGCGGCACGGGTGCGCTATGCGTGACATGGACCACCCCGGCTCAGGCGGCGTGATGCGGAGACCTCGATGTTCTTCTACCTCTCCAAGCTGATCTGGTTGCTGATCGCGCCGGTGAACCTGCTGCTGCTGCTTGCCCTGGCAGGCACCCTGCTGGGCTTCACGCGCCTTGCCCGGTTTGGCCGCGTGCTCGCGCTGCTGGCGGTGGCCGGGTTGCTGTTTGCCGGTTTCGGCCCGGCAGGCACGATGCTGGCGCGCCCGCTGGAAGACAGGTTTGCCCGCCCCGCCAGCCTCGATGGTGTCACCGGCATCATCGTTCTGGGCGGCGCGATCGGCCTCAGCCGCGGCGAGGTCACCTTCAACGGTGCCGCCAGCCGCATGACCACCTCCGCCGACCTTGCACTGCGGCTCCCGCAGGCGAAACTGGCCTTCACCGGTGGCAGCGCCGCCCTGCTCGGCTCCGGAGGGCCAACCGAGGCCGATGCGGCAAGGGCGTTCTACCAATCGCTCGGCATCGCCCCGGAGCGGTTGATTCTGGAAGACCGGTCGCGGAACACCGTCGAGAATGCCCTGTTCCTCAAGCCGCTTCTGGGCCAGAAGCCGGGCGAGCGCTGGCTGCTGGTCACCTCGTCCTGGCATATGCCCCGGTCTGTCGGCATCTTCCGCAAGGCCGGAATCGCCGTGGTGCCCTACCCGGTGGATTTCGCCAGTAGCGGCACTTTGCGCGATTTTGTCGGCATCAACCGTGACCTGTCGCGCGGGCTTCAGGAAACGGACCAGATGGCCAAGGAATGGGTCGGACTGCTGGCCTACCGGCTGGCTGGACACACCGATGCCCTGCTGCCCTCGCCCTGATGCTCTCGCTGGCGTCAGGCTTCCTGAAAGCCTGGGCTTCAGACGTCGTCGTCCGCTCCGCTGACAGGTGAGGCTCCGGCTCCGCCGGCAGGCGGCAAGCACAGCCGATACACACCCTTGAAGCTGTCCGGGTCCACGGGCCGGCCCTTGCGCAGGATGACGAGTTGGCCATTGTGAGCCAGCCGCACAGCTGCCTTGCGCACGGGCTGCATCAGCGGTCCCCAGCCATCGGGATGCGGGCCGCCAAGCACCCGCGCCACCTCCGACGGGCAGATCGTCTTGCCATGCCCCCGCGCCGCAACCAGGCGCAGGATCGCCTCTTCGACCGGATCGGCGGTTGCGTCGGTTTCCATCATCACGCGTTGCCTCTTGCCGCAAGCGCATCGTCCGCACCGCGCCCGAACTGACGGTTCCACATCACAGCCATGACCCCGATGGTGAACGCGCCCAAGGCGAGCGGCCCGATGAACCAGCCCAGATAGGCCAGAACGAAGAAGAAAGCCCTCTGCCCCCGGTTGAAATGCCGCCCCGCCGCCACGTTCATGGCCACGCATTCCTCCAGCGCCTGCCGTGCTTCCGGGCTGTCTCGCGACGAGGCAACCGGCAAGGCTCCGAGCAGGATGGCGCTGTAGTTGAACAGCCGGTAGCTCCACGCAAACTTGAAGAAGGCGTAGGCGAAGATCACCGCAAGGCCCACCACCTTGACCTCGAAGCCCAGGCGCGTGGTGATGCCCGAAAGCGGGAAGTCGGACCGAACCTGCATGATCTGGTCGGTTGCGCCGAGCAGCGTCACCGCTCCGCCAACCGCGATCAGCGAGGTCGAGGCAAAGAACGCGGTGCCGTTCTGCAAGCCGTTCATGACCTGCGTGTCGATGATGCGGTTGTCCCGCGCCAGGGCCTGTTCGAACCAGCGCCGACGCCTTTCGTTCATGCGGGCATTGAGGCTGCGCGCCGCATGGGGACCTCGCTCGACCGCCACATGGTAACCCAACCATGCCGCCACGAAGCCGATCAGCGCCACCACATCCCAGACACCGAATCCGTGCACCGTACATCCTCCTGCCCGCCAGCATGGCCCGCAAACAGGCAGCCCGGCAACCTTCCCTCTCATGCAGCCCGAAGGGCGATAGCGGAGACTCCCTATCTTCGGCCCGTTGACCGGGCCACGCCAACGCGGCAGTGTCCGCCGGCAGGCGAGGACCGGACGATGCCCCAGACCATCACCAAAGGCTACAAGGCCCTTCTGGCCGAGGCGGAAGCCCGGATCACGACGCTGGATGTCGCCCAGGCCTCGGCCATGCTCGGCAAGGAGGATGTCGTGTTCGTCGACTTGCGTGACCCACGCGAGCTCGAACGGGAGGGCCGGATGCCGGGGGCATTCCATTGCCCGCGCGGCATGCTCGAATTCTGGATTGATCCAGAGAGCCCCTATGCCAAGCCGGTTTTCCAGCAGGACAAGACCTTCGTGTTCTTCTGTGCGGGCGGATGGCGCTCGGCGCTGGCCGCCAGCACGGCGAAGGAGATGGGCCTGAAGCCCGTGGCCCATATCGCTGGCGGCTTCGGCGCATGGAAGGCTGCCGGCGCACCGGTCGATCCTGCAGCGCCCCGCGCCTGACGGCCTGATGGACGGACGCCGCCCGTGACATGGTTCCTGACAGGCACGGCGCTTGGCCTCTGGCTGTTCCGCAAGGCCATCCTGCGGCAACTCGCGCCCTATCTGCCCGACAAGACCAGCCGCCACCGCGTGCTGACCTTCATCATCGTGGCCTTCGCGATCACGGCGCTGGTGCGTTTGGTCGCCCGCTTCGTCACGGGCTGAAGGCCTTTCAGCCAGGAAGCCGGCGGCGCACGGCCCCCACCGTCGGGACAGGTGCCTCGCCGCGCGTCTGCACACCGGGCACCGGCCCTGCGCCACGGCCTGCAACGGAACCGGCAGCAGGATCGGCCGCCGGCATGGCCAGCTTTTGCGACGCCCCGGAGCGCATGTATCGCGCGATCTCCTGCCGGTAAGCCACGGGCAGAGTCCAGCTTTCGGCGCTGGCCAGCACGGCTTCGAGATAGGCCGGCCTTGGCTGCCCCGGTTCGGCATTGACGCCGACATAGACCAGCGCCCGGCGCGGGCCGGCCTCGGTGATCACCGCCTGCGTGATCTTGGCATAAAGGCCGCGGTCCACAGCCTCGAACTTGTCGAGCACCCTCACCTCGCTCATCGCCAGATCCCAGATCACGCCGTGCACGGTCAGGCGCGGATCGCGCACCACCGAGGCATAGCCATCGCGGGTGATGATGAAGCGGTGACGCGGCAGGCGCGCCGTGCCCAGCGGCCGCGACAGCGGGCAGCGCACCGCCATCGCATCGCGGTCCATGTTGGCCCCGTAGGCGAAGTAGAGTGGCATCGGTTTAGCCTGTCTGCCGTGTGGGGCTGGCCTCCGGAGGCAGCCATTCGCCACCCTCGCAGACCAGCGGCAGCCGCGCTGGCGGGGTGTCCGAGACCGGCACCAGCGCGCCCTCATCCTCGCGCAACCAGGCGAGCGATCCGGTGCGCACATCGAAATGCGCCGCGTGCAGGTGCAGTCGCATGCGGCTTTCGAGAATGCTGACACAGGGGAAGGTGCGCAGGTTGGCAAGGCTCTGCTTCAGCGAAGCCACCTCCAGCAGCGCCGCAAAACGGTCCGGATCGCGCTGGTCCGCCGTGCCGATGCCCTCCGCCGCAGGCTCCAGCAGCGACATCCAGCGCCCCACGAAATCACCCGGCGAGAGGGCCTTGCGGTCCCGTTCGGCAAAGGCGCGCACCCCGCCGCAGCGCCCGTGGCCCATCACGACGATGTGCTCGACCTTCAGCGCCTGCACCGCGTATTCGAGGGCGGCGCTGGTGCCATGCAACTCGCCATCTGGCTTGTAGGGCGGCACGAGGTTGGCAACGTTCCGGACCACGAACAGTTCTCCCGGCCGGGCATTGAAGATCACCTCCGGCGGCACGCGGCTGTCGCAGCAGCCAATCAGCATGATCTTCGGCGACTGGCCGGTCAGCGCCAGATCGGACAGCCGCTGCTGTTCCTCGGGCAAGCGACCACCGACGAAGGCGTGGTAGCCGGCCACCAGGGCCTCGGGCAGCCCCGCCGAGATAGCCATCACGCAAACTCCATGATCACCGCATCGACCGCGAGGCTGTCGCCCTCGCGGGCGTTGATCTTGGCAACCGTGCCATCACGCTCGGCGCGCAGCACGTTTTCCATCTTCATGGCTTCGACGATGCAGAGCTGCTCGCCGGCCTTGATCTCCTGGCCTGCACTGACGGAAATCGCCTTGACCAGCCCCGGCATCGGGCACAGCAGCACTTTCGAGGTGTCCGCCGCAATCTTGGCCGGCATCATTGCCGCCAGTTCCGCCTCACGCCGCGTGTAGACCCGCGTGGCGGCATGCGTGCCGGCATGGGCCAGCGTCACGCCGTTCTGGATCGGGCGGACCTGAACGGCGATCCGCTCGCCATCCACCCGCCCGCGCCAGACCGGCTGGCCAGGTCGCCAGTCGGACACGACCCCGGCCTCGCTGCCGTCATCGAGGCCCACGCTCACGGCATTGAGCGCGCCCGACACGGTGCCCCCGAACACTGCATCCCCCAGCATCACGACGCGCTCGGCCTCGAAGGTGACCGTGCGCCAGCCCTGCATCTGGTCGGAGATTGCGCGCTTGCGCAGGTTCTGGACGTGGTCGATGGCGAAGGCCACCAGCGCGATGCGCCGGGCCAGCGCACCGCGCGGCGCGGTCAGCGCAAAGCCCTCCGGGAATTCCTCGGCAATATAGCCCGTCGACAACCGGGCCGAACGCCAGCGCTCCTGCGCCATCATCGTCGCCAGAAACGGGATGTTGTGGCGGATGCCCTCGATGGCGAAGGCATCCAGCGCCCGCGCCTGGGCCTCGATCGCCTCGATCCGGGTCGGCGCGTGCGTCACCAGCTTGGCAATCATCGGGTCATAGAAGATCGAGATCTCACCGCCCTCGAAGACGCCGGTGTCATTGCGCACCATGGCGGCTCCGTCAGGCCCTTCCGCCGGTGGCCGATAGGTGACCAGCCGGCCTGTCGAGGGCAGAAAGTTGCGTGTCGGGTCCTCGGCATAGATCCGGCTCTCCACCGCCCAGCCGTCGAGCCTGACATCGGCCTGTGCCAGCCGCAGCTTTTCGCCAGCGGCGACGCGGATCATCTCCTCGACCAGATCGACGCCCGTGATCATCTCGGTCACCGGATGCTCGACCTGGAGCCGCGTGTTCATTTCGAGGAAAAAGAATGACCGGTCCTGCCCTGCCACGAATTCCACCGTGCCGGCGGAATCGTAGTTGACGGCCTTGGCGAGCGCGACGGCCTGCTCGCCCATCTTGCGGCGGGTGGCCTCATCGAGCAGTGGCGACGGCGCTTCCTCGATGACCTTCTGGTTGCGGCGCTGCACCGAGCATTCGCGCTCGCCGAGATAGATAACGTTGCCGTGCTTGTCGCCGAGCACCTGAATTTCGATATGGCGCGGATTGACGATGAACTTCTCGACGAACATCCGGTCATCGCCGAACGACGACGCAGCCTCCGACTTCGAGCGGTCGAAGCCTTCCTGCACCTCCGACGCCGACCAGGCGATGCGCATGCCCTTGCCGCCCCCGCCGGCGCTGGCCTTCAGCATCACCGGATAGCCGATCTCCTCGGCAATCGTCATGGCATGCTGGGCATCATGGATCACGCCAAGATAGCCCGGCACGGTGGACACGCCCGCCGCGGCCGCCGCCTTCTTGCTCTCGATCTTGTCGCCCATCGCAGCGATGGCATGGGGGTTCGGCCCGATGAAGACGATGCCGTTGTCTTTCAGTGCCTGCGCGAAGGCCTCGCGCTCTGACAGAAAACCATAGCCGGGATGCACCGCTTCGGCACCGGTCTGTTTGCACGCCGCGATGATGCGCTCGATCAGCAGATATGATTGCGCGGCTGGCGCAGGGCCGATCCAAACGGCCTCGTCGGCCATCTCGACATGCAGCGCGTCCCGGTCCGCATCCGAATAGACCGCCACGGTCTTGATCCCCATGCGCCGCGCGGTCTTGATGACCCGGCAGGCGATCTCGCCGCGATTGGCGATCAGGATTTTCGAGAACATGCGCGTGCGGCCCCGGTTGACGTCAGTGCGTTCTGAGGGCGGTTTAGGACAGGTTGGCTCTTGCGTCCACTTGGCCAAAGGGCGCGGAAGGCACAGTGCCGCCCGCGCATTGCTGCACGGACGGCTCCGGGTTGCCGATGTCGGTTTGTCAGGCGATCAGCAGTGCCTTGTCGGAGCGTGACAGGTCTTGCCGGGCCGGAAGGCTGGCCTTGCGCATCGCGAACGAGATCAGTTCCTCGTCGCAGCGCTCGGCTTCGCGCACCACCTCGAAAGCGATGCGCATGGCGTTGCTGGTCGGGCCCTCGCCAACAGTCAGGCTGGCCATCAGCCATTGCGCCAGATCCCGGTTGACAACGCCGGTCGGCCGGCTGGTCCAGACCACGAAGTCGACGACCGTGGCCACAAGAAACGCGGACCAGTTGGCGTTCGGCGTGGCGATGGCACGGTCAAGGGCCACCAGCACGTCGATCACATCCTGTGAGCCGGCACCGTCTGGCAGAATATCCCGCGCGAGTTTGTTGACATCCGCGTCACAGATCTCGCGTTGTTCCAGAACATGGTCGACGAAATCACGAAGTTCACTACAGATCATTGCTTGACCCCTTGCAGCGGTTTGTTGTGCTGCTTGTCCCTGTTTGTGAAACGGACATTGTCGCGCCGGGGTGGTTAAGTGGTTAATCCGCAGATCGGAAATTTTATTCACCTTAAATGCTTGTGATCAGACATGGTTTCGTCTTTGTGATATTCACGGATATTAAACCTTGCGCCGGCGCAAGCAAAGTCTTGCTAACCTTTTCCATTTGGCAAACCTGCACCATCTTGGTTCCAGCAGCGGCGATTGCGCCGCACCCTCACAATGGAGTTTCCGATGTCTGGCCTTCACCATGTCACCGCGATTGCCGGCAGCGCGGCGGGCAATCTCGCCTTCTACCGCGATGTCCTGGGGCTGCGCCTGATCAAGCAGACGGTCAATTTCGATGACCCGGGCACCCATCATCTGTATTTCGGCGACCATCAGGGCAGCCCCGGCTCAATCCTGACATTCTTCCCCCATGAGCAGGCCGCGCCCGGGCGCATCGGTGTCGGCCAGGTCGGCGAGACGGTGTTCGCCGTGCCGAAGGCCAGTCTCGGCTTCTGGACGGAGCGTTTCATCGCCCTGTCCGTGCCGTTCAATCCGCCGGAAAAGCGCTTCGGCGAGACCGTCCTGTCCTTCCAGGACCGCGACGGCACCCGTCTCGCACTGGCGGCGCTGGCCGAGGCCGATGCCCTGCCGGGCTGGACCGGCGATGGCGTCGGCACGGAGCATGCCATCCGCGGCATCCGCAGCGTGACCTTGTGGGTTGCCAGCAGCGATCGCAGTGCCGCCGTCCTCACTGGCGCGCTCGGCTTCCGCGAGGCTGCCCGGGAAGGCAATGTCGTGCGCCATCAGGTCGGCACGGAGGCCACCGCCCCTGTCATGGGCGGCGCCGTCGACCTCAGGATCGTCAGCGATGTGCTGCCAGGCCGGATGGGCGCCGGCTCGGTGCATCATGTGGCCTTCCGCGCTGCCAGCGATGAGGCACAGGCCGCCATGTCGGCGGCGCTTTCCAACAGGCTCGGCATCCAGACCACCGAGCAGATGGACCGCTGCTATTTCCGCTCGGTCTACTTCCGCGAGCCATCCGGCGTGATCTTCGAGATCGCAACCGATGCACCCGGTTTCGCGACCGACGAAACCATCGAGACCCTCGGCAGCGACCTGCGCCTGCCGGCCTGGCTCGAAGGACGACGGGCGGATATCAAGCGCGCCTTGCCGCCCCTCGACGCTGCCCACGCCGCCGCATGATTCTGGAGACAGCCACCGCCAGCCGGCGGCGCGGAAAAGGACTCTGCCATGAATGAGATGCACGCTGGCTTTCATGTCCATCATCAGCCGGGCAGCGACAGTAGCGCGTCGCCGCTCCTGCTGCTTCACGGCACGGGTGGCGACGAGCACGACCTGATGGCCTTCGGGCGACGGATCGCACCAGGATCAAGCCTGCTGGGCGTGCGCGGCCGTCTGCTCGAAGGCAGCCTGACCCGCTGGTTCCGGCGTCATGGCGAGGGCCTGTTCGATCTGGCCGACATGGCGGAGCGTGCCACCGAGCTGGCGGTATTCGTCAGCAGCGCGGGCCAACACTTCGGCTGGAGCCGCGCGCCCATCGCCGTGGGTTACTCCAATGGTGCCAACATCGCGGCGGGCCTGCTGATGCGGCATCCGGGCACCTTGTCCGGTGCCATCCTGATGCGCGCCATGAACGGGCTGTCGTCCGAGCCCGGCCTCGATCTGGCGGGCACGCCGGTGCTGCTGCTCAGCGGCCGACACGATCCGCTGGCTCCGGAAACCAGCCGCGCCGTGCTGGTTGCGGCGCTGAAGCAGGCCGGAGCCGTCGTCACCGAAGCGGTCACGGCCTCTGGCCATGGGCTTGAGGCGGGTGATGCCCATGCCGCGCAAGGCTGGCTCGCCAGCCTCCGCAGAGCCTGAGCCGCCGCTGCTGCCTGCTCAGGCGAGCGCAGGAACTGGACGGCGCAGGGCGGCCGCAATCATCGGCGCGAGGTCGGCCGTTGTGCGGGCCACGAGGTCGGCCCCGGCCTCGACCAGCATCGCCGCCGGCTGGAAGCCCCAGGACACGGCGATGGCCTTGACGCCGGCAGCCTTGGCCATGCGCATGTCATGCACGCTGTCGCCGATCATCACCGTGCGCCCAGGCCCGGTTCCCGCGATCTCCATCGCCTGATGGATCATGCCGGGATGCGGCTTCGAGGGCGAATTGTCCGCCGTCTGGACCATGGCGAACAGGGTCTGCCAGCCATAGGTCTCGACCACATATTCGACGCCGCGCAGGGTCTTGCCGGTCGCGATGCCCAGCGTCATGTCAGGCCAGCGCGCCAGCGTGGTCATCAGCTCAGGGATGCCGTCGAACAGCGGTTCCTCATAGCCTGCCGTGCCGCGCAGGCCATTGAAGATGCGCTTGTAGGTGGCGCTCAGTTCGGGAGCAGGCACCGCATCGCCGAACAGTTCGGCCAGCGCCACGTCCAGCGACAACCTGACCACCGCGAAGCCGCGATCGAGCCCCGGATGCGGCAGGCCATGGGCCTCGGCGGTCAGTTCCTGTGCGCCGATGATGATGCGCGAGGAATCCAGCAGCGTGCCATCAAGGTCGAACAGGACAAGGTCGTTGCTCATGCGGCGCGCTCATTCATCAGGGGCCTCGACGATGGGATCGTACGGGCTGGCATCGAAGCCGAGCAGGTTCCAGCTCTGCTTCATGTGGTCGGGCAGCGGGGCTGTCACGTCGATCACGCCCTGCCCGCGCGGATGCGGCAGCACGATCCGGCGGGCCAGCAGATGCAGCCGATTCTGGATGCCTCCGGGGATCTCGGCATTGTGCCGGTCGAAATACTTGGGATCGCCAATGATCGGATGCCCGATATGCGCCGCATGCGCCCTGAGCTGATGGGTGCGGCCCGTCACCGGCTTCATCGACAGCCACGCCACCTTCTGCGCGGCAGTCTCGACCGTGGCGTAATAGGTCACGGCATGTTGCGCGCCCTCGTCACCATGGGCCGCCACCTTCATACGGCTGTCGCCATCGACTTGCGCTTCACGCGCCAGATAGGTCGAGATCCGGCCCTGCTTGACCCGTGGCACGAGGTAGACCAGTGCCCAGTAGATCTTGCGCGCCGTGCGCGAGCGGAAGGTCTTGGCCAGCGTCGAGGCAGCAAAGCGCGTCTTGGCGATGACGAGGCAGCCCGCCGTGTCCTTGTCGAGCCGATGCACGAGGCGCGGGCGCGTGGTCTCATCCTCGGCCAGTGCCATCAGCATGCCGTCGACATGGCGCGTGGTGCCGGATCCGCCCTGCACTGCCAGCCCGGCAGGCTTGTCGATGACGAGCACATCGGCGTCTTCATACAGTGTGATCGACTTGAGGAAGGCGCGCACGTCACCCTCCTTGAACTGCTGGCCGCGCGGCCGCTGGCCATCGGCGGAGAGCTTCAGCGGCGGCACACGCACCTTCTGCCCCGCCTCGATGCGGTCATTGGTGTCGACTCGTTTCATGTCGACACGCAGCTCACCCTTGCGGGCGATGCGCTGGATGTGGCTGAACGGCAATTGCGGGAAACGGGCGATCAGGAAGCGATCAACACGCATTCCGGCCTCATCCTCGGTCACGACCAGCGTCTGCACGCCCGTCGCGATCGTCTCGGATGCTTCCGCTCCGGCCTCGCGCTTGGTCCGGATCGGGCCCTCCTCCTGAAGTCGGTGGCCTTGCGGCTCGCGCTCGGCTTCAGTGGCGCGCAGCGGCCTGTCCTCGCGCGGGCGATATCCGGTCGGCTTGGCCGCCCGGCGCGGTTCGTCGCGATAGGCGGGCTTGGCGCTGCGGACAGCGGCGGCGCGTCCCAGCGCCGTCTTGCGGCCCTGTTCCTTGCGCGCCTCGCGATCCTCACCGCGCCCGCGCCGATCGCGGCCACCGCCCGCAGGCCCGCCTTTGGCTCCGCCCTTGCCTGGCGCGCGTCCGCCCGTCCTTGTTCCTCGTGTCACGACAATGCCCTACCCACACCAAGGCCAGCGCCCAGCGCGGCAATCGATAAAACCACCGAGGCCAGCACATAGGCCCCGGCATGCAATGCTGCGCCCCGCTCCCAGAGCAGCCAGGCATCCAGCGAGAACGCCGAGAAGGTCGTGAACCCGCCCAGCACTCCGGTCATCAGCAGCAGGCGCGCATCGTGCGCCCAGTCAGCCCCCGCCTTCTCTGCCAGCCAGCTGGCAAGAAGGCCCATCAGCAAAGAACCTGCGACATTGATCGCCAGCGTGCCCCATGGGAAAGCCGGCCCAAACCAGCGCAGCGCCGTCAGGTTGACCAGATGGCGCAGCACGCCACCAAGGCCGGCACCAAGAAAAACAAGCGAGAGCGCCGTCATGGGCGTTCTTTAGAGCGCAAGCGACCGGCTGTCACGAAAGAAGCGCCCCGCTGCCGCAAGCCTACCCGCCCCGCTCCCGCCGGAGTTTCGCCCACCAATCAAGCCGCTGCCTGATCTCGCGCTCGAAGCCACGGTCGGGCGGGTCGTAGAAGCGCTGGCGACCCAGTTTCTCCGGCCAATAATCCTGCCCGGAGAAGGCATCGGGAGCATCATGGTCATAGGCGTAGCCGGAACCATAGCCCTCCTGTTTCATCAGCTTCGTCGGCGCGTTGAGGATCGCCTTGGGCGGGGTCAGCGAACCAGCTTCCTTAGCAGTCCGAACAGCCGCCTTGTAGGCCACATAGGCCGCGTTCGATTTGGGCGCGCTGGCCAGATAGATCACGCAGTTCGCCAGCGCCAGCTCGCCTTCCGGCGAGCCAAGCTGCTCGAAGGCATCGCTCGCGGCGCGGGCGTGGACCAGCGCCTGCGGATCGGCCAGCCCGATATCCTCGACCGCCATCCGCACCAGCCGCCTCGCCAGAAAGCGCGGATCCTCGCCCGCATCCAGCATCCGCGCGAAGTAGTAGAGCGCCGCGTCCGGATCGGAGCCGCGCACCGTCTTGTGCAGGGCGGAAATCAGGTTGTAGTGGCCATCCTCGGCCTTGTCATAGATCGGCGCGCGGCGTTGCAGGGTCTCCGCCAGCACGGCCTCGTCCATGATCTCGCCGGGGCGGGCTGCTCGCCAGAGTTCCTCGGCCAGTGTCAGGGCCGCGCGCCCGTCGCCATCGGCGAAGCGGATGAAGGCTTCCCGCGCCGCCTCGTTCAGCGGCAGCGGCTTGCCTTCCAGCGCCTCCGCCCGCACCAGCAGGGCCGCAATGGCCGCCTCGTCCAGCGAGCGGAACACCAGCACCCGCGCCCGTGACAGCAAGGCGGCATTCAGGGCAAAGGATGGGTTCTCGGTGGTGGCACCGACCAGCGTGATCGTGCCATCCTCCATCACCGGCAGGAAGGCATCCTGCTGGGTCTTGTTGAAGCGGTGGATTTCGTCAACGAACAGCAAGGTGCCGAGCCCCTGGAGCCGCCGCGCCTTCGCCGCCTCGAACACCTTCTTGAGGTCGGCGACGCCGGAGAAGATCGCGCTGGTCTGCTCGAACACCAGTGCGGTTTCGCCTGCCAGCAGCCGGGCCACCGTGGTCTTGCCGGTACCCGGCGGACCCCAGAAAATGGCGCTGCCGATCGAGCCCGATTGCAACAGGCGCGTCAGCGCTCCGTCAGGTCCGACCAGATGATCCTGCCCGGCCACTTCGGCCAGCGCCGTCGGCCGCAGCCGATCGGCCAGTGGGCGCGGGCCGGACCGGTCAAGGCCGGCGGCGGCAAACAGATCGCTCACCCCCGCACGAAGGTGGTGAACACCTGCCCCTTGCGATCCAGCGTGACCTCCCAGCCCCGCGCTCGCTCGCGCAGCAGGCGCTCGGCCTCGCGTGATGTGCTGAGCTTCTCGCGGTTGAGCGAGACGAGGATATCACCCTTCTGGAAGCCGATCTGCGCGGCCGGGCTGTCGGGATCGACATCGCTGATCACCACGCCGTCCGCCGTCACATCGACAGACAACTCCTCCGAGACAGCCGGCGACAGGTTGACCAGGGTCAGCCCGCTGAACGGCCCGCGCCCGGTCAGCTTGACCGGCTCGCGCGGCCTCGTTTCGGGCGCGATGCTCATCCGCACCGGCAAGGTCAGCTTGTTGCGGCCCCGCATCACACCGACAGGTACGTTGGCACCAAGCTGGCGCGTGGCCAGGCGGTAGCCGAAGCTGTCCGGATCCTCGACCGGCTGGCCATCCATCTCGAGGATGACATCGCCGCGCCGGAGCCCGGCCGTCTCGGCGGGACTGCCCGAGAACACCATCGCCACCATCACGCCGGTCGGCCTGTCCAGCCCGAGACCCTCAGCGATGTCCGGCGTGACACCCTGCAGGCGCGCGCCGAACCAGGGACGCCGCACCGAGGCACTGCCGGCCCGTGCCGACTCGACCACGATGCGCACCATCGTTGCCGGGATGGCAAAGCCGATGCCATGGCTCGCGCCCGTCTTGGAGAAGATCGCGGTGTTGATGCCGATCAGCCGGCCCTGCATGTCGACCAGCGCGCCGCCAGAATTGCCCGGGTTGATCGCAGCATCGGTCTGGATGAACGACTGGAAATCCGCGATCCCGACCTGCGTGCGGGCCAGCGCCGAGACGATGCCTTGCGTCACTGTCTGGCCGACCCCGAACGGGTTGCCGATGGCGAGCACAAGGTCGCCCACCTGAAGATCGTCAGAGTTGCCGATCTCCAGCGCCGCCGAGAGCCCTGCCGTGTTCTTGAGCTTGAGAACCGCCAGATCGGTGCGCGGATCGCGCAGCACGATCTCGGCCTCCACCTCGCGCTTGTCAGCCAGCGCCACCTTCACTTCCGTCATCCCCTCGATGACGTGATGGTTGGTGACCACGAGCCCCGCGCGGGCGTCGACAATCACGCCGGAGCCCAGCGATTGCTGCGCCCGCTCGCGCGGCACACCGAAGCCGCCATCGCCGAAGAACCGGCGAAAGAACGGATCATCCATGAACGGATTGGCTCCGCGCCGCTCCTGTCGCTGGCCATAGACGTTGACGACCGCCGGAGTGGTCTTCTGCACCACAGGCGCGAAGGACAGGCTGATCTGCTGGCGGCTTTCCGGAGCCGTCCGGAACAGCTGCGCCTCGGCAACCGGCGCCGTGAATGCCGATGCCACGAAGGCTGCAAGGGCCGCGGGCACAAGCCATGACCGGTTTCGCATCATCATCTGCTCCTTGGCGCGACAGGGACCATCCATCGGATTCGCATCCTTCAGATAGGCCCGCCAGCGCGCCGGTGCAAACGCCTGATGATTGCCTGCTGCTGGCGGCGGCAGCGATGTCTCATCATCGCGGCGCAAGCGCGAACGAAGCCAGCTTGGACCGGTGCCTGTCTGGCCGGAACAGCGCGATCAAACGAAAAAGGGCGACCCGAGGGCCGCCCAAGATTCAGTTGCAGCGGCAGGGCCGCAAGGTCTGGCTGGCCGAACGGCCAGCGGAAATCAGGCGGCTTCCGCGCCTTCGGTCTTCATGGTCGGGCCGGAATCCTTGCCGCGTGCCTCGACATCGCGGTCCACCATCTCGATCACGGCCAGCGGCGCGTTGTCGCCGAAGCGGAAGCCGGCCTTGAGCACGCGGGTGTAGCCGCCGTTGCGATCCTTGTAGCGTGGTCCGATCACGTCGATCAGCTTCTTCGCCATGTCGGCGTCCTTGAGCTGGGCGATGAGCTGGCGGCGGGCGTGAAGATCGCCACGCTTGCCAAGCGTGATCAGCTTCTCGATGACGGGACGCAGGTCCTTCGCCTTCGGCAGCGTGGTCACGATCTGCTCGTGCTTGATCAGGGCATTGCACATGTTCGAGAACATGGCCTTGCGGTGTTCGGTGGTGCGGTTGAAACGACGGCCGCGAAATCCGTGACGCATTGTGGCTCTCCTTCGTTATGCGCCCGCCGTGCCAAGGTACGGACGTCCATTATGCGGCAGGGCAGAGGAACGGCCAAAGCCGCCCCGCCTGCCCCATGTGCCGCGCTCAGTAGTGTTCTTCGAAGCGCTTTGCGAGCGACTCGATGTCTTCCGGTGGCCAGCCCGACACTTCCATGCCGAGATGCAGGCCCATGCCGGCGAGAACTTCCTTGATCTCGTTCAGCGACTTGCGGCCGAAGTTCGGGGTGCGGAGCATCTCGGCTTCGGTCTTCTGGATCAGGTCGCCGATGTAGACGATGTTGTCGTTCTTCAGGCAGTTGGCCGAACGGACAGACAGTTCCAGTTCGTCCACCTTCTTGAGCAGGGCCGGGTTGAACGGAAGCTGCGGCGCATTCGACACCACTTCTTCCTTGCGCGGCTCCTCGAAGGTAATGAACACGGCGAGCTGGTCCTGAAGGATG
>JAIYDY010000080.1 GCA_027487245.1 Hyphomicrobiales bacterium | reverse complement strand
CGAGGATACGGCTCTCAAGACCAACCTCGACGCGGCAGAGGAAGTCTCCCGCCAGTTGCGCCTGCGCGATCTGGCTGGCCTAATCGTCATCGACTTCATCGACATGGAGGAGAAGCGGAACAACCGCCATGTCGAGAAGAAGCTGAAGGATTGCCTCAAGAACGACCGCGCCCGCATTCAGGTCGGCCATATCTCGGCCTTCGGGCTGATGGAGATGTCGCGCCAGCGCATCCGCACGGGCGTGCTCGAAAGCTCGTCCGTCAAGTGCCCGCATTGCGACGGCACCGGCTTCGTGCGCTCGACACCATCGGTTGCTCTGCAGATCCTGCGGGCGGTGGAGGAGTCCCTGATCCGGTCATCCACCCACAACCTGATCGTCAAGACACGCACCGAAGTGGCGCTCTACGTGCTCAATCAGAAGCGTGCGCACCTGACCGATCTGGAAGCCCAGTTCGGCGTCAGCGTCATTCTGGCCGTCGATGACCACCTGATGGGTTCCACCTACTATGTGCTCGAGCGCGGCGAGTTCGTGCAGGCTGAGCCCCGCGCCCAGATCAGCGGCATGCGCGCTGAAAGCGTCATTCCCGAAGACGAGGATGACGATGTCGAAGCCGAGGCAGCCGAGGACGAACTCGGTGGTGACGATGCTGACGGCGTTGCCCGCACGGAGGAGACCGCCGAGGAGCGTGAGCGCAACGACGCCAGTGAAGGCGGCCGTCGCCGCAAGCGCCGCCGCCGCCGCCGTGGTCGCAATGGCGACCGCGAAGCAGGCTCGGATCGTCCCGACGGCCAACGTCAGGACAACGGCGAAGACGGCGAAGAGGATGATGCTCCTGCCGGCGAGACCGATGCAGAAGTGGCGCCCGCCCGCGCCGTTGACGATGAGGATGGCGAGGCGCGGCCTTCGCGTGGCCGCCGTCGTGGCCGCCGTGGTGGCCGCCGCACCCGCGAGGAGATCGCGCGCGACGACGCCGAAGCTGCCGAAGCAGGAGCAGTCGAACCGGGAGCGGTCGAGGCAGTAGAACCCGAAGCGGCTCCTGAGCCGGTGCCTGCACCGGTCGAAGTCGCAGAAGAGCCGGTTGCCGAGAAGCCGAAGCGCCGCAGCCGCAAGAAGGTCGTGGCCGAAGCGCCGGCTGATGTCGTCGCCGAGGCCACGCCTGCTGCTGCGATGGAGGATGAACCTGTTGCAGAGCCGCCACGCCCGGCGGCCGCCGTGCCTGTGGCCGAACCCGTTGCGCCGGAGCCGGAACCCGTGGCCATCGTGCTGTCGGAGATCGACCCCAATCGCCCACGCCGGGGCGGCTGGTGGAGCAAGAAATGATCTGAAGATCACATGATTTCAAACGATTGAAAAAGGCCCTTCATGTTCTGCATGAGGGGCCTTTTTTCTGCGTTCGATCAACGTCGCCAGGCGCCGAGCCGCTTCACCGCCTCGTGCATGTCCGCCTCGGTGCCAGCGAAGGACAGGCGCACGAAGCGCTGGCCGTTGACGGTGTCGAAGTCGAGGCCGGGCGTCATGGCAACGCCAGCTTCGCTCAGGGCACGCTGGCAGAAATCCATGCTGTCATTGGTCAGGTCCGAGACATCGCTGTAGATGTAGAACGCGCCATCGACGGGCATAAACCGTCCGAGCCCGAGACGGGGCAGCGCGTTCATCAGGATCTCCCGGTTGCGCGCATAAAGCTGGCGGACCTGTTCCATCTCATCCTGGCCGTCAAAGGCAGCCAGTGCTCCGATCTGGCTGAGATAGGGCACCGAGATCGCCATGTTCTGCTGAAGGCGCTCGATCGGGCGGACCAGATGCTCCGGTACGATCATCCAGCCGACACGCCAGCCTGTCATGCAGAAATACTTGGAGAACGAGTTGATGATCACGCAGTCGGGATCATGGACAAGGGCCGTGCCTGCGCTCTGGCCATAGGTCAACCCGTGGTAAATCTCATCCGAGATGAACCAGATGCCGAGCCTCCTGCAGGTAGCGGCCACATCACGTAACGCCTCAGTGCTCATCACCACGCCGGTGGGGTTGGCCGGGCTCATGGCCAGCACGCCCGACAGCGGTGCCGAGCGGTGTGCGGCCTCGATCGCCGCTCCGGACAGGGCATGGCGCGTCTCAGGCCCTGTGGCGATCTCCACGACATCGAGGCCGAGTGCCCCGAGGATGTTGCGGTAGGCCGGATAGCCCGGCGAGGAGATCGCGACACGCTGGCCCGCGTCAAACATCGACAGAAAGGCCAGCGTGAAGCCGCCCGAAGAGCCGGTTGTCACGATGACGCGCGCCGGATCGACACTCACGCCATACCAGTCCCGATAATGCTGCGCGATGCGTTTGCGCAGCGGCCAGATGCCCAGGGCTTCCGTGTAGCCGACCTTGCCGGTCTCCAGCGCCCGCGCCACCGCGTCGCGTGCCGTCCGCGGTGCCGGATGGCCGGGCTGGCCGACCTCGAGGTGGATGACCGATCCGCCGGTCCGCTCGATGCGGGCGGCTTCCGACATCACGTCCATGACAATGAACGATGACACACCCTGGCTGCGCCGCGAGACGGGCAGAGCCGGCATTGCATCAACCGGCCCTGGAGCTTGCGTCGGGCTGGAACGGATTTCGGACACAGCGGATCATCCTTTGGCGTATTTGGCAGGGCCGGTCGCAATCTTGCCTTCAACGGCTTCTAGGCGGATAACCGCTTTCATGCGGGAGGCAACCGGTTTTCGACGATGAGCATGGCTGATCCTGTTACCCTGGCTGCACACTGGCCCCCGTCCCGGCGTGCGTGGCCGCGCCTTCTGGGGCGCATGCTGCTGGCCGGGTCCGTGCTGTGCGCGATGGCTGGCCAGCTTGCGCCAGCAAAGGCGCAGGGACGGCAGATCTCGATTGTCCGGGATACCGAGATCGAGCAATTGCTGCGCGAGTATTCGGCCCCGATCTTCCGGGCGGCCGGCGTCAATGCCAGCCAGACCGATATCGTGCTGATCCAGGACCGCACGTTCAACGCCTTTGTCGCCAATGGCCGGCGCATCTTCATGAATGTCGGCGTTCTGATGGATGCCGACACGCCCAACGAGGTGATCGGGGTCATCGCCCACGAGACCGGGCACATCGCCGGCGGACATCTGGCGCGCCTGAGGCAGGAAATGTCCTCGGCCCAGATCTTCGCGGCGATCGGCATGCTGGCCGGCGCTGGTGCGGTGGTCGGCGCAGCCCGCAGCGGAGACCGCGTGGGCAATGCCGGCCTTGGAGCGGCAGGCGTGTTCGGCGGCGGCGCTGAAATGGCCCGCCGCAGTCTGCTGGCTTACCAGCGCTCGGAGGAGCAGGCGGCAGACCGCGCAGCCGTGCGCTTTCTGGATGCCACGGGGCAAAGCTCGCGCGGTATGCTCCGCACCTTCGAGCGCTTTGCCGAGTCTGCGATGTTCTCGTCCCGCTCGATTGATCCTTACCAGATCAGCCATCCGCTGCCGACCGAGCGCATCGCGCAGTTGAAGACGCTGGCCGAAGCCAGCCCGCACTACGGATCGCGCGACAACCCTGCCCTGCAGGCGCGCCACAATCTGGCGCGCGCCAAGCTGTTCGGCTTCATCGAGCGCTTTGACGGGATCGGGCGGCGCTATCCCGCCCACGACCAGTCGGTCGCAGCACGCTATGCCCGCGCCATTGCAGCCCACCGCTCAGGCAAGATGCAGGAGGCCCTCAGCGGCATTGACGGGCTTCTGCGTGACCAGCCGGGCAATCCCCATTTCCACGAGCTGCGCGGTCAGGTCCTGCTTGAAAGCGGGCGTGCGCAGGCCGCGGTCGAGCCCTTGCGACGGGCGGCGCGTGCCGTGCCCACATCAGGGCTGATCAGGGGCATGCTCGGGCAGGCGCTTCTCGCGTCCGGCTCGCCGGCTGCCCTCGACGAAGCCATCCGCGAGCTGTCCTACGCGGCACAGCGCGAGAAGGAACTCTCTGATCCGCACCGTCATCTCGCCACTGCCTATGCCCGCAAGGGCAACATCGGCATGGCCGAACTGTCGGCAGCGCAGGCGGCCTTCCTGTCAGGCGATCTGGTCAGCGCCCAGACCCAGGCCACGCGCGCCATCCAGAAACTGCCCGCCGGTTCACCCGGAAAGCTGCGCGCTGAGGATATCGTGAATTATCGCCCGCCCCGGACGTGATACGAATGCTGAAACTGGATTGCTGGCGCGCGATTCGTGCCGCATGCCTCATTGCAAGGACAACGCTGATGTTTCGCCCGCTCGCCCTGACCCTCGCTGCCGCGACCGCCCTTGTCGGCGTCATGGCGCATCAACCGGCCGCCGCGCAGCAAGGCTTCTCGTCCGACCAGAGGTCGGCGATCGAGGCGATCATCAAGGATGTGCTCCTCAAGAACCCCGAAATCATCCAGGAAGCGCTGGTCGAGCTTGAGCGCCGCCAGCAGCAGGCCCAGGTCGATTCGCAAAAGCAGGTGCTCGTGTCCGAGCGTGCGGCCATTTTCGAATCGCCGAAGAGCGCCGTGGCCGGCAATCCGCAGGGCGATGTCGTGCTGGTCGAGTTCTTCGACTACAATTGCGGCTTCTGCAAACGCTCCCTCGTGGATATCCAGGAGCTGATCAAGCAGGACGCCAAGCTCAAGGTCGTGCTCAAGGACTTCCCGGTTCTGGGGGCTGATTCCGTCGAGGCGAGCCGCGTCGCCATTGCCGTCAAGAACCAGCTCAAGGGTGAAAAGTACTGGGCCTTCCACGTTGCGCTGATGTCGACCCGTGGCCGCATCAACGGAGCCAAGGCGCTCGAAGTTGCCAAGGAGCATGGCGTCAACATCGATCAGGCCCGACGCGAGATGGAAAGCGCCGAAGTGCGCAGCGTGATCGAGGAGACGGTTGTGCTCGGTGACAGGCTCGGCCTCACTGGCACTCCAGCCTTCGTGCTGGCCGACGAGATCGTCTTCGGTGCCGTCGGTGTCGACGAGATCAAGAACCGCATCACGGCCGTCCGCAAGTGCGGCAAGACCAGCTGCGCCTGACCCGTTTGCCCTGACAAGCGCTGCCAATCGGTCCGATCATCCCTTGCCGGACAAGAACCGGCTCCGAACGATCAACAGCGCACCGGCAGGACGCTCTTTCGCTCTGGAACAACAGCGGCTATGAGGGCAGGAGTTTGCCGGGCCTGACCCGTGCGTCACGGAGCTTGCATGGTCGCGGTTCATCTCATCAACGGCCCGAACCTGAACCTGCTCGGCCGGCGCGAGCCGGCAACCTATGGCGCGACCACACTCGCCCAATTGGAGGAGCGGATGGTCGGACTCGCCCACGACAAGGGCGTGCAGCTCACCTGCCACCAGTCCAATATCGAGGGTGAGCTGGTGACGCTGGTGCAGCAGGCTGGCCTTGCCGGAGAAGGCGTGATCATCAACGCCGGCGCCTACACACACACCTCGATCGCGCTCCGGGACGCGATCAAGGGTGCGGACACGCTTGCGATCGAGGTTCACATCTCGAACGTGCATGCCCGCGAGGAGTTTCGCCATCATTCCTTCATGGCCCCCGTCTGCGCCGGCGTGATTGCCGGCTTCGGCACAAGAAGCTACGAACTCGCGCTTGACGCGATCATTCCCCTCCTTCAGGCCAGAGCCTCCCGGGCCGGCTGAAGGTATTTGCCAGAAAGACCCATCGCATGGCCACCAAAAGCCCGATCGACCCTGATCTCGTCCGCGATCTCGCACAGCTCATCAATGAAACCGACCTGACAGAGATCGAGGTCCAGAAGGGCGATCTGCGCATCCGCGTGGCCCGCACCATCACGGCGGCCATCCAGGTGCCCATGCACCAGCCGATGATGCAGGCTGCTCCGCCAGCCGCCGCGCCTGCGGTGGCAGCGCCCGCCCCTATCAGCAGCAAGGCTGCCGCGGCCGCGCATCCTGGTGCGGTCAAGTCACCGATGGTCGGAACCGCCTATCGCCGCCCCTCGCCGGATGCCAAGGCGTTCGTCGAGATCGGCTCGGTGGTCAAGGAAGGCGAGAAGATCCTGCTTGTCGAAGCGATGAAGACCTTCAACGAGATCGTTGCACCCCGCGCAGGCACCGTCACCGCGATCATGGTCGAGGATGGCCAGCCCGTGGAGTATGGCGAGCCGCTTGTGGTGATCGAGTAAAGGTGGCGCCGGATCATGTTTGACAAGATCCTGATCGCGAACCGTGGCGAGATCGCGCTTCGCGTCTTGCGCGCCGCCAAGGAACTCGGCATCGCGACCGTCGCCGTCCACTCGACTGCCGACGCCGACGCGATGCATGTGCGCCTTGCCGATGAAAGTGTCTGCATCGGCCCGCCGGTTGCCCGCGAGTCCTATCTCAACATGCCGGCCCTGATTGCGGCCTGCGAAATCACCGGCGCCGACGCGGTGCATCCGGGCTACGGCTTTCTCTCGGAGAATGCGCGGTTCGCCGACATGCTGGATGCGCACAACATCACCTTCATCGGCCCCAAGGCGGAGCATATCCGCATCATGGGCGACAAGATCGAGGCCAAGCGCACGGCGCGCCGCCTCGGCATTCCGTGCGTTCCGGGGTCAGATGGCGGCGTCACCGAGGATGCCGAAGCCCTCCGCATCGCCAGGGACATCGGCTTTCCCGTCATCATCAAGGCCGCTGCCGGCGGCGGCGGTCGCGGCATGAAGGTGGCGCGCAGCGAGGATGATATCGTCGTCGCTCTCCAGACAGCCCGCACCGAGGCCAAGGCGGCCTTCGGCGATGATGCGGTCTACATCGAGAAGTATCTCGAAAAGCCACGCCACATCGAGATCCAGGTGCTGGGTGATGGCAAGGGCCACGCCATCCATCTGGGAGAGCGCGATTGTTCGTTGCAGCGCCGCCACCAGAAGGTCTGGGAAGAAGGCCCCTCGCCTGCCCTGAATGCATCCATGCGGGCCGAGATCGGCGATGTCTGCGCCAAGGCGATGCAGGAACTGCAGTACATCGGCGCCGGCACGATCGAGTTCCTGTATGAAGACGGCAAGTTCTACTTCATCGAGATGAACACCCGCATCCAGGTCGAGCATCCGGTCACGGAGATGATCACCGGCATCGACCTGGTCAACGAACAGATCAGGATCGCCGCAGGCGCGGAACTATCGATCAAGCAGAGCGATATCGTGCTGGAAGGCCATGCCATCGAGTGCCGCGTCAACGCCGAACATCCGTCGACGTTCCGGCCCTCACCGGGGCGCATCCAGTCGTTTCATACCCCCGGCGGCCTTGGCGTCCGCGTCGATTCAGCCGCCTATCAGGGCTATGTGATCCCGCCGCACTACGATTCCCTCGTCGGAAAGCTGATCGTGCATGGCCGCACGCGCAACGAATGCCTGATGCGTCTTCGCCGTTCGCTCGACGAATTCGTGGTCGATGGCATCGATACGACGCTGCCGCTGTTTCGCAAGCTGGTGCGCAATCAGGATATCCAGAACGGCCAGTATGACATCCACTGGCTGGAGAAGTTCCTGGCCGCTGGCGGGATGGATTGAATCCGGCTGCGCATGCGGGCGCTCACCCGCCGAAGGCAATCTCGCCGCGCCTGACCGTGATCTGCATGCCGTCATGGGCTGGCCGCACGCCCTCCGGCAAGGCCGCCATGAGCGCTGCGTGGTCCAGGTCGGTATGAAGGTTTGTGAGCACAGCCTGCCGGGGTCTGGCGCGCTCGATCCAGGCCAGCGCCTGCGCGAGCGAGAAATGCGCCGGATGTGGATGGTGACGCAGCGCGTCGATGATCCAGACATCAAGCTCCTCGAAATGCGCGGCGATCTCATCCGGAATGGCGCTGACATCGGGCAGATACATCACGTTGTCGATCTTCAGAGCCAGCGAACCGATATCGCCGTGCATGACGCCCAGCGGCAGGATCTCGACCGCCCCGCCCTCGCCTGTTATCGAGAAAGGCTGACCGGTACCAATCTGATGCCGGATCGCAATCGGCGGATAGCTGCTGCCGGGCAGCGTTTCGAAGATGTAACGGAACCGTTCCAGCATCACTGACCCGGTCACGGCATCGGCATGGACGTCGACCGTGCGCCGCATGTGCAGAACCAGGGGCCGCAGATCGTCGATGCCATGGGTATGGTCCGCATGCTCATGGGTGAGCACGACCCCGTCGAGATGGGTGATGTTCGCCGCGATCAGTTGCTCGCGCAGATCAGGCCCGGTGTCGACCAGAACCCGCGTCGTGCCATGATGCCCGATCCGTTCGACCAGCACCGAGCAGCGCCGGCGCCGGTTCTTCGGATTGGCAGGATCGCACGCACCCCAACCCATGCCGGGGCGCGGCACTCCGCCTGATGAGCCGCAGCCCAGGATTGTGATCCTGAGCGTCATGCGGCAGGGGCAGTCTTGGCGAAGGCCGCCATGCGCGGGAACACGCGTTCGGCATTGGCTGTCGTGATGGCGGCCAGTTCCTCCGCCGTCACGCCCTTGACCTTTGCCATCACCTCCGCCGTGCGCACCACATAGGAAGGCTCGTTGGGCTTGCCGCGATAGGGCTCCGGGGCAAGGTAAGGCGCGTCAGTTTCGACCAGCAGCCGTTCAAGCGGCACTTCCGCAACGATCGCGCGCAGCGCCTCGGAGCGCTTGAAGGTGATGATGCCGGAAAAAGACAGGTAAAAGCCCAGTTCCAGCCCTGCCCGGGCAAGATCCACGCCCGAGGAAAAGCAGTGCAGGATCGCACCGAACGCGCCACGCGCGTATTCGCTGCGCAGGATCCCGATCATGGTCTCGTCCGCATCGCGGGCATGGATGACAAGCGGCAGGCCGGTGGCCCGTGCCGCTGCGATATGGGTGCGAAACACCCGCTCCTGCACATCGCGCGGGCTCTTGTCATAGAAGAAATCCAGCCCTGACTCGCCAATGGCCACGCATTTGGGCGAGTGCGCCAGGTTGATCAGGGCATCCACTGGCGTGTCGGGTTCTTCGGCAGCATTGTGCGGATGCGTGCCGATCGTCCAGAACACAGGGGCGAAACGCTCGCTGAGAGCCTTGTAGCTGTCATGCCGCGCCACGTGCGTCGAGATCGTGACAAGCCGGCCAACGCCCGCAGCACGGGCTCGGGCAACCACGGCGTCGATATCCGCAAGCAGGTCCGGATAGTCGAGATGGCAGTGGCTATCGACCAGCATCAGCCGGCAGCGCCTTCGACCGCTGGCTCGACATAACGCGGGAAGATGCCGGACGGCTCAGGCAGTGCGGTTCCGGCAACCAGGCGATGCGCTGCGCCAAGATGGGCGAAGTCGCGCGCCTGTTCCGGAATGCCGAGCAGATCGAGCAACTGTGCAGATGCGGTTGGGATGACGGGCTGGGTCAGGATCGCGGCCTGCCGCAACAACTCTGCCGTAACGTAAAGCACCGTCTGCATCCGGGCCGGATCGGTCTTGCGGAGCACCCAGGGGGCCTGCGCCGCGAAATAGCGGTTGGCGTCTGCCACCACGGCCCAGATGTCGCCGAGCACGGCATGGATCGCGAAATCCTTAATCGCCGCGCGCGCCTTGCCCAGCAGCGCGTCCGCAGCTGCCAGCATGGCAAGATCCTCCGGGCTGAACGCGCCGGGCTCGGGCACCTTCGCCTCGCAGTTCTTCTGGATCATCGACAGCGAACGCTGTGCCAGATTGCCGAAATCGTTGGCGAGATCGGCATTGATCCGGTTGACGATCAAATCATGCGAATAGGTACCGTCCTGCCCGAACGGCACCTCGCGCAGGAAGAAGTAGCGCAACTGGTCGACACCGTAGGCGTCCGCCAGGTTGAACGGATCGAGCACATTGCCCACTGACTTCGACATCTTCTCGCCCTTGTTGAGCAGGAAGCCATGCCCGAACACGCGCCTTGGCACCGGCAGACCTGCCGACATCAGAAAGGCCGGCCAGTAGACCGTGTGAAAGCGGGTGATGTCCTTGCCGATGATGTGGACATCGGCAGGCCAGAAATGCGCCCGTGGTGCGTCGGGGTCCGGGAAGCCCGTTCCGGTCAGGTAATTGTTCAGCGCGTCAACCCAGACATACATCACGTGTTTGGGGTGGCCCGGCACCGGCAGGCCCCAGTCGAAGGTCGTCCGGCTGATCGAAAGGTCGGTGAGCCCGCCCTTGACGAAGCTGACGATCTCGTTCCGCCGCGTGTCGGGCGAAATGAAATCCGGCTGGCTTTCATACAGCGCCAGAAGTCGGTCCTGATAGGCCGAGAGGCGGAAGAAGTAGCTCTCCTCATCCACCCACTCCACCGGAGTGCCCTGCCCGCCCAGCCGGGTGCCGTCGGGCTGAAGAGTCGTTTCCTTCTCGTCATAGAAGGCTTCGTCCCGGACCGAATACCAGCCCGAATAGCCACCGAGGTAGATGTCGCCATTGGCCTCCATGCGCTGCCAGAGCGCATGGGTCGACGGAACGTGGTCGGCGTCGGTGGTGCGGATGAAACGGTCGAACGAGCAGTTCAACCGTTCGCCCATCGCCTTGAATTTGGCAGCGAACTCATCGACATAAGCCTTGGGGGAAACGCCCTTCGCTTCAGCTGAGCGCTGCACCTTCTGCCCGTGCTCGTCGGTTCCGGTCATGGCGAACACGTCATGGCCATCAAGGCGCTTGAAGCGGGCAATCGCGTCCGCAGCCACGACCTCATAGGCATGACCGATATGCGGCGGACCGTTGGTGTAGGAGATCGCCGTCGTCAGATAGAAGGTCGGGCGGTCCTGGGGAGCGTGGCGTGTCATGCGTTGGGCAGTTCCGGTGATGGTTTGATCCACCGCTCAGGCCGCACGCATCCGCGACACGGCCTCTGACAGATCCTGAAAGATCGACAGCACCAGCGGCCGACGGTCAAGGTTCAACGCGTCGGTTTCGCGCACGGCGCGGGCCGTCTTGTCCCATACCTCCGCCAGCGGTGCAAGGCGATGCGCACCCGCCGCGAGGTTTGCATGCAGCACATTCCGAACCCAGTCCTCGACGGTTTCCATGAACACCGCGAAGTCGGCCTCGGCGGCTCGCCCCGCCAGTTGGTCGGACATGGCCAGAACGCCGGCAATGTCCATGTCCGGCAGGCGGGCAAGCAGGCCGCGGGTTCCGCCGATCAGTGCGGCTGTCTCCGGATCAAGCCGGCTTATGGCGCGCCGAACCGAGCCGTCGGCCAGGGCAATGGCCTGCCCGATCGTTGCGCTGTCGGCATCCACATCGAGCCCGTCCAGCACCGCCGTGATTTCCGCCTCGGGAAGCGGGCGCAAGGCCAGCCTGCGGCAGCGCGAGCGGATCGTTGGCAGCACCCGCGCCGGCTGGTGCGCAATGATCAAAAAGATCGCGCGGGCCGGCGGTTCCTCCAGGACCTTGAGCAAGGCGTTGGCTGCCGAAGCATTCAGGTCATCGGCGCTGTCCACCACGCACACCCGCCAGCCGCCATCCGAAGGCGTCGAAGCAAACACGTCCAGCGCACGCCGTACGGCCTCGACCGCGATCATCGTGGCAGCAGCCTTCTTGTCGGTCGCGGGCTGCCGTCGCAGCACGACGAGATCGGGGTGCGACAGATTGCTGACCAGCCGCGAAGCCTGCCGCGCCGGATCGACATCCAGTCGGTCTCCGGTTGGCGCAGGGCCACCCTTCAGGCCGAGCAACTGCTTGGCCACCGTGTAGGCGAAAGTTGCCTTGCCGATCCCTTCCGGGCCGCCGATCAGCCAGGCGTGATGCAACTTGCCCTGTCGCAGCCCCTCAAGGATGGCGGCCTGGGCATCGTGGTGCCCGACGAGGTGTGTGGCCTCGCGCGGATGGGCAAAGCCTGCAAGCCGGTCCGGTTCATCGCCGGCATCATCGCTCATGACAGGGCTCCGGCCGCATCGGCATGCCGAAGCAGCCGTGCCTCGACGGCAGACCACGCCAGATCGAGCACGGAAGGGGGCGGCAGGCCGGCATCGATCACGACACAGCGGGATGGTTCGCGTTCGGCGATGTCAAGGTAGGCCCGGCGCAGCCGCGTGTGGAAGCCCCGCCCCTCCCGCTCGAACCGGTCGCTCACGTTGGTGCCGCGCCGGGCCGCAGCCCGGGCCAGACCCACATCCACCGGCACATCGAGAATGAGCGTGAGATCGGCAGCAAACCCGGCCAACGCAACCCGCTCCAGCCCGGCGAGCAAGGCAGGATCGAGACGACCGAGCGCGCCCTGATAGGCCCGCGTCGAATCCGCGAAACGATCACAGATCACCCATTCGCCCCGCGTCAGTGCAGGCTTGATCGTGCGATCAACGTGGTCGATGCGGGCAGCATAGAACATGAGCGCTTCCGCGAACGGCCCGAACGGCGCGATCTCACCACCCAGCAGCGTCTCCCTGATGACCTCCGCCTTGGGCGAGCCACCCGGCTCGCGCGTGACGAGGCAGCCAATGCCGCGCTCGGCCAGTCGCCGTTTGAGACCAACTGCCAGCGTCGACTTGCCAGCCCCCTCACCGCCCTCCAGCGTGACGAAGCGCGCCTTGCCAGAGTGCAAAGGACGGTTTGGCGCAGGCTTGCTGCCAGTCGTTGCCGCAAGCTCGGCGTTCATGGCTGCGGCTGCCGCGACAAGGCCTTGCGAAACCAGCCGGTCGACAGTTCGACGGCGGCGTCCATTGCCCGTTTGCCGAGCGGTCCGGTGGCCATCGCTTCGGCCGCAAAGACCGGAACATCAAGGGCCTTTGTGTCGCCTCGCTCGATCCGGAGCCGGCCGATCTCGCTGCCCTGCACCACAGGAGCTTTCACCGGCCCATTGTAGACGATCCGTCCGCGCATCCGGTCGCTCGCGCCCCTGGGAACCAGAAGCCGCACAGCGCCTTTGACGCTGACAGGCAAAGCGGCGCGCTCGCCGCCGAAAACGCTGACCTCGCCGACGATCTCGCCAGCCGCAAACAAATCGCGCGGCTCGAACGAGCGGAAACCCCACTCCAGCAGCTTGCGTGCCTCCTGCCCCCGGTCGCGTGCGGTCTTCAGCCCGTTGACGACAACGATCAGGCGCTGTCCGTTCTGCACCGCAGAGCCGACAAGGCCGAAGCCGGCCTCTTCGATATTGCCGGTCTTGAGCCCATCAGCGCCGATATCCATGCCGAGCAGCGGATTGCGGTTCTGCTGGCGCACGCGGTTCCATGTGAACTCGCGCTGGCCGAACAGGCGATACTGCTCGGGGTATGTCACGATCACATGATGCGCCAGCAAGGCCATGTCGCGCATGGTAACGCGCTGCTCCGGATGGCCAAAGCCCATGACATTGCGAAACTGCGAGCGCTTGAGGCCAATCCTGGCGGCACGCTCGTTCATCAGGCGCACGAAATTTTCTTCACTGCCGGCTATGCCCTCTGCCAGCGCAATCGCGGCGTCGTTGCCGGAGTGGACCAGCAGGCCCGATAGAAGATCAGCCACCTTGATGCGGCTGTTGGGCAGCGCAAACATCGTCGAACCACCGGACACGGCGCCGCCCCGCCGCCAGGCATTTTCCGAAACCACCATCTCGTCTTCTGGCTTGAGGCGCCCCTGCGCGATCTCTTCGAAGACCACCAGCGCTGTCATGATCTTGACCATGCTGGCAGGGGCCGTGAGATCATCAGCGCCTTTTTCGAACAGCACGCTCTGGCTGTCGGCGTCGTAGAGTATGGCGTTCGGGGCCAGTGTCTGGAAGACCTGCGCCCGTGCGGCATGGCCAAAGCCAAACAGCATCATCAATGCCAAACAGCACGCGACGCGGAAATGGCATGGCATGGCTCTCGAAATTCGGGCGCGCATCAGCATGCCGTGTTGTGCGATGCCATCGCCCCGAAATCAACTACGGGCAACGTCACATCTCAGCAACGTCGCGCCACTTCGCGCCGATGTCAGCCTGCCAGAGGCCTCAGCGCAGGGCGACGAACCGTTGCGGCTTGAGATCCTTCACCAGCGGGTGGCTCGCATCGAAACGCTGCGCCGGGCCGACGGGCTTGGCATAATACAAGCTGGCGACAACGGGCCGCGACGCTGCGCCTCGCGGGGCCGCGCCAGCAAAGCTGATCGGCGTTGTCGCACCCGGAATGGTGGCCAGATCGAAAGGGCGTTCCGGCGGAACCGGCGCACCGCGCACCGAGCGCATGGTCTCACTGCTCGCAACCGGTGCGGCGCTCGCGAGTTGGACGCTGGCACCGCCGAAGAAACCGCCCGCCGAACGCGAAACCGGCGCAGCCGAAGCCACCTCGACCGGCGCCTCACGCTCTGACGACGCAGCCTGCATCACGCGCGGCGAGGACAGCGGCGGCGCATTGGCAATCTGCGTATCGGGCTGGCTCATACCCGGAACGCCGGCAGGCGAGCCGTCCGTCTTGAGCGAGGCAACCAGCATGCGGTCATCACTGCCGCGCAGCGAGGCGCGGCCAAGATATTCGACCCGGACTCGCGCTGTGCCGAGATGGCGGAATTCAAGCAGGTCGGCGGTCTTCTGGGACAAATCGATCACGCGCCCGCCGTGATACGGTCCGCGATCATTCACGCGGACCACTATCGAACGGCGGTTGCCCAGATTGGTCACGCGCGCATAGCTTGGCAAAGGCATAGTCGGGTGGGCCGCGGAGACGCCGTGACGGTCGTAAACCTCGCCATTGGCTGTCTTGCGGCCATGGAAGGCCGGACCGTACCACGATGCCTGGCCGCTGATCGTGTAGCCGACCGGCTTGACATATGGCGTGTAGCGCTTGCCGGCGATGGTGTAGGAGCGCCCGACATGATCGCGTCCGCCGCCCTTTGGCACGTCCTGCCCTTCGGCAAGCACGCGCGGACTTGCCGTGCCGAACTTGCGATGCGAGAAAAACCCGACTTCGCGGCTCTCCTGCGCTGACAACCCGCGCCCGACCTGCTGCTGCCCACAATTGGCAAGGCCAAAAGACAACGCCAAGACACAGCCAAGCTTGACGAGTGTGGCAGGCCGAAGGCCATCGCTGCAACCGGACGCGCAAGCGCCGGAGGCGGCAGAATTCAGGATCAGCTTCCGCATGGAGGCCCTTTACGCATTTCTTGCAAACGCATGCCAACCGGCATCATCTGCTCAAACTGACGAGGTTCCGTGAAGGGACCGTTAAGGGAAAATGCCGAGTCCCGCAATCCATGCGATCAACACTGCCCTGCTAGGCAGCAAGAGGCAGCAATCATGGCAAAAACGCGGCGGACGCGCCAGAAGCCCCGCCTGGAACAGCCGCTTCAGTCAAAAGTTCTACGCGACGAACAGGCATCGCCCTCACCGGCACCAGCCGATCAGTTGCCGATGCGAGCAATGCCGGTGTCGCCATTGTCCTGGGTCCAGCGGAGGCGGTCACCGCCCAGGCTGACAAGCTGGAAGCACATCTGCTGACCATTGTACCAGGTCTGCCAGCGCTGGCACAGCCGGTTGCCGGAGATCCACCAGCGGCCGCTGTCCGTGGGGCGTGCCAGTCTTCCCAGACCGACCGCTTCACCCGTCCCGTCGACGCGGCCATCCTTGCGATAGAACAACGGGAATTCCCCGCCGAGCGGCACCGCCAGAAAGATGCGCTTGCCGGCGATCTTCTCGCGGATGTCTTCGGCGGCCAGTTCGCGCGCCTGCGCGCCAGTGGCAAGCAAAAAGGCGCCGGCAACCACGGCGGCGCGGCAAAGGGCGATGGAGGATGGTCTGGAGATCATGGTTTTGTTCCTCGATCCGGCGCACGCGTCGCCATCTGAATGAATAACTAATCCTTAGGTAGAAATACGAAGTCGAAAATGTGACGGATGCTGCTTCCAATCGCCGCAGCGCTTGCTCAACGCCGCGCATTGGGGCATGTGACGCAAACCGGAAGGGTGGCCGAGTGGTTTAAGGCAGCGGTCTTGAAAACCGCCGTGGGGGCAACTCCACCGTGGGTTCGAATCCCACCCCTTCCGCCAGATTTGCATCTAAATATCTGTTTTATATAGTTTTTTTGAAAGGTCGCATTATCGGTCCCACATGCAGCCCCACACGGCTGGCTGGTGGGGACGCGGCGAGATTGAGAGTATTCCCACCCATCGACGTTCCGGGGGTTGATCCCGTCTTGATTCGGGCAATGTCAAAGGAAAATCGACTTGCGCTTCGAGCGCCCGCCGATGGCCTTCCGGGCATGAGCAGCCCTCGCATCTTCCGCTACTTCAAGACGTCGCCCGAGATCATCCGCCTCGCGGTCATGATGTATGTCCGCT
>JAIYDY010000006.1 GCA_027487245.1 Hyphomicrobiales bacterium | reverse complement strand
CGGCCCATCGCCCCATCGAGGACAATGGCCACGGCCATGGCTGCGGCCACAACCTGCTCGGTTCTGCCGCCATGCTCGCGGCAGCGGCCGTGAAGAACTGGCTGGCGGCCTCGGGGCTGCCGGGCCGGGTGCGCTATTACGGCTGCCCTGCCGAGGAAGGCGGCGCTGCCAAGGCCTTCATGGTCCGCGCTGGTGCCTTCAAGGATGCCGACATCGCGATCTCGTGGCATCCGCACAATTTCTGGGAGGTCACGCCACCGCTTTCGCTGGCCAACACGCGTGCCGATTTCAGCTTCACGGGCCGGTCCGCGCATGCCGCGGCCTTCCCGCATCTCGGACGCAGCGCACTTGATGCCGTTGAACTGATGAGCGTCGGCGTCAACTACATGCGCGAGCACATGCCGAGCGATGCGCGCGTTCATTATGCTCTGCTGGACACCGGCGGCATCGCGCCGAATGTCGTGCAAGGCCATGCCCGCGTGCGCTACTCGATCCGGGCCGGCGATCTGCCGGGGATGCTCGAACTGGTCGAGCGCGTCCGCAAGATCGCCGAAGGCGCGGCCCTGATGACCGAGACCAAGGTCGAGATGCGGATCATCAGTGCCGTATCGAACATTCTCGGCAACACACCCCTCGAAGAAGCGATGCAGACGGTGCTGGAGGACCTCGGACCACCGCACTTCGATGCCGAAGACCAGAGATTTGCCGAGGCGATCCGGGCAACGCTGTCCGCGCAAGACATCGCAGCCGCTTGGTCCGGCGTCGGGCTGCCGGACACGGGCGCGGCGCTGGCGGACTTCACCGTGCCGCCGCACACGCCGCGCAAGCCGATGATCGGCTCGACAGATATCGGCGATGTGAGCTGGGTGGTGCCGACCGTGCAGGCGCATGCGCCGACGGTGGCCATCGGCACGGCTTTCCATACCTGGCAGGTGGTGGCGCAAGGCAAGTCACCAGCGGCCCACAAGGCGATGGTGCAGGTCGCCAAGGCGATGGCGGCGCTGGGTGTGGCAGCCCTGACCAATCCGGACCTGATTGCCGCTGCCAAGGCAGACCACGCGGCGCGGACGCGGGTGATGCCCTATGTCTGCCCAATTCCCGCCGGCGTGGAACCGCCGCTGACGATGTCCCGCGGATAGGGCCGCGCCACGCTTTCAGCGCACAGCACGCTGTCAGCCGACCTTGGTCTTCATCTTCAGGAAGCGCAGCGTGCGGTCGGCGGTGGCCATGTCGAGCATGGCGTAGTCGTGCATCGTGTCCTCGATCTCATGCTGGACGAGCGGCAGGCGGCGTTCGCGCAGGCCGAGGATGGCACGGAACGCGGTGTTGTTGAGGCCGAGCGAGCGGCAGAGAACGGCAAGGCCACTGACATCGGGCTGCATCAGCACGCGCAGCACCTGATCGGGGTTCAGATCGGCAGAGGCCGCCATGACCTGCGTGACATGGTAGGCACGATCATCATCGACCAGCATGATGACGACATCGCTGATGACGCGCTTTTTCGCGACGATATCCGAGATCAGGACCTTGACCTCAAGACGCTGCTGGCGCGCCAGCCGGGCAAGGCTGGCGACCTGCTCGCTCGGTTCCTCAGCCTTGTCCGACATCTGCTCGACGATGCGCAGCACGCGCGAGGCGCGCTCGGGTGCCATGTCAGCGCGGCCGGAAAGCGCTGCAGTGACGACGCTGTCAGCCCCGCCGCGCTCGAGCAGCACGTCGAAGCCCTCGTTCGAGAAGGCCGCCCCCTCGTTGCTGCTGACGGTCCGGAGCACGGTGTTGTCGCCGCGCCGGACCAGGATGTCTGTCACGCAACTCGACAGGCGCGCGCGCTCGGCAATGGCAACCAGATGGCGCTGTGACTGGGTCACGGCTATGGCGGCCAGATCCCCATCGGTGAGAACCGGAGAGAGCTTCAGCACCAGCCGGGCCACGTCGGCCTCGTCGTCGCTGGCAAGCTGCATCGCCACGTTGTGAGGCAGGGTCGGCGCCGCAGCAACCTTTCCGGCATAGTCCGCGCGCTCTTCCGCACCCAGATGGGTCAGCGACTGGGTGGCGATTTCGCCGTAATGGGCTTTCGAAGCCTCACTCGGCTCGTCGTCCAGCAGAAACAGATCCGTGACGGCGTTGAGCAATTGCCGGCGGGTCTCCGAAGAGGTTTCGAGAGTCATCTTGGACAATGAACGCAACATGGCGAAACCCCGACCGCATGAGAATGTCTGGAGATTAGTGCAGTCAGCTTGATTTACGGTTAAACCGGTCGGAGACAGACAGAGCTTTTGCGTTTATCTCTATGCAATTTTGGGTTGCATTATACTCGCATAGGCTTTACTTTCCGCAAGGATCCGCAGCATGGCCGCGCATCGATGGAGTGATCCGCCTGGCTAGTGGTGCAGGTTGTTGCCAGGACCGGGCGTTCTGTGGCCTTGTCACCTCGCCGTTTCCACTGCTTCGGCGTCGCCAGATCGTTTCACAACAACCAGGTTCGTTTCGTGCCCGATTCCCATGTGCTTCTGCTCGCCTGCCCCGATCGCCCCGGCATCGTTGCCACTGTTTCGACGCACCTTTTCGAACAGGGCTACAACATTCTCGACGCCCAACAGTTCGACGATGCCGTCTCGGGCGACTTCTTCATGCGCGTGGTGTTCGACAGGGCGCGGGACAGCGCGGCAACCGATCCGGCCATCGCCTTCAAGCCGATCGCGGACGAATTCCAGATGACCTGGTCGATCACCTCGCGCGCCATCCGCCGCAAGGTGATGATCTGGGTGTCAAAGTTCGACCATTGCCTGGCCGACCTGATCTATCGCTGGCGCATCGGCGAAATGGCGATGGACCTGACCGGCATCGTCTCGAACCATCCGCGTGAGAGCTATGCCCATCTCGACTTTGGCGATGTTCCGTTCTTCCATTGCCCTGTCAGCAAGGCGACCAAGCTGGAACAGGAGCAACAGCTCTGGCAACTGGTGAAGGACACCGGCACGGAGCTGGTGGTACTGGCGCGCTACATGCAGGTGCTGTCCGACGGGTTGGCCGCAAAGCTTTCGGGCAAGTGCATCAACATCCACCACTCGTTCCTGCCTGGCTTCAAGGGCGCCAAACCCTACCATCAGGCGCATGAGCGCGGCGTCAAGCTGATCGGGGCCACGGCGCATTATGTCACGTCGGACCTCGACGAAGGTCCGATCATCGAGCAGGACGTCGAACGGATCAGCCATCGTGACACGCCGGAGGATCTCGTGCGGCGCGGTCGCGACATCGAACGGCGCGTGCTGGCACGGGCCGTGAGCTATCATCTGGAAAGCAGGATCATCCTCAATGCAAAGAAGACGGTGATCTTTTCCAATTGAGGCCCGTGAGCGCGGCAAGTCATGCCTTCAAGCATGTTTACGTTTTGCTCATCATGATCATGGTAAATGAAACGTAACATCTATATTAAGATTACTATTTCACGATATAAGCTTCTGGTCATCATGACTGGAGGTTTCCATGTCTTATCCAGCAATGCCCCGGCGCACTCTCTGCTCTGGCGTCGCGGTTGCCGCCCTCGCGGGCCTTGTCCTGTCGGTTGGCGCGGCGTCAGCCCAGACATCGCGGCCCGGCAACTGGCAGGGCGTCTACATCGGCGGCCATCTGGGTGGCGCGATCGGCTCGGCCTCTGGTGCCAATACCTCAGGCTTCACGGCGGGTGCGCATCTGGGCGTCAACGGGCAGTTCGATCGTCTGATCGTGGGTGTCGAGGCCGATGTCAGCGCGACGTCCAACGGACACAATGGTTTCGGCGCAAAGTTCCGCCAGGGCACCAATGGCTCGATGCGCGGCCGCCTTGGCTACAGCTTCGACCGGGTGATGGTCTACGGCACCGGCGGCTTCGCTGTGACCAACTACGAATACCGTAACCGGATCGGACAGATCTCGCGCATGCGGGCCGGAACCGTGCTTGGCGCAGGCGCAGAACTGGCGCTGACAGACAATGTTGCCGTTCGCGGCGAGGTTCTGCATTACAACTATTCAAAGACATCCTTCGCTGGAATCGGCGGACCTGCAAATGTCTCGCCGACAAACAATGTCTTTCGTGGAGGCCTGAACTACAAATTCTAGTTAATCTCGAATATGAATGAAAATTCACTAGTTATCACGATGTTGTCTTGTTTCGTCACATTGATGCCTTTTTCCCGGATCATCATGTGACCTTGTTATCACAGACGGCAGCCCTGCTAACCTCTAGTGTAATGTCTCTAAGTCAACAGCTGGCGCGTGAGACCAGCGAACCCAAACCACCTATGGAGTGTCCCATGAAGAAGTTTCTGATCAGCGGCGCAGCCGCACTCGTGCTGATGAGCGCCGGCGCTGCCTCGGCTGCCGACCTGCCGGCCCGCAAGGGTGTCGTCTCTGCCCCGATCGTCTATGCGCCCGCCTTCACCTGGACCGGTTTCTATGCCGGTCTGAACGGCGGCTACGGCTTCGGCTCGTTCACCGGCACCGCCTCCCCGCTCCTGCGTGATCCGTCGGGCTTCGTCGGTGGTGGTCAGCTCGGCTACAACTACCAGATCAACCAGTTCGTGGTTGGTGTTGAGGGCGATCTCCAGTACAGCGACATGAAGTCGTCCAGCTTCGTCAACGGTCGCCTGGACTACTTCGGCACCATCCGGGCCCGCGGCGGCATCGCTTTCGACCGCGCCTTCATCTACGGGACCGCAGGCTATGCCTTCGGCAAGGCAACCGCGAAGACCGCTGGCCTGTCCGACAGCAACATCCATAACGGCTATGTCGTCGGTGCCGGCGTCGAGTACGCCATCACCAACAACTGGTCTGCGAAGGTCGAGTATCTCTACACCAGCCTCGAGAAGAAGACCTTCTTCGCGCCAGGCACGACCGCCGGCCTCGACTTCTCGACGGTCCGTGGCGGCGTGAACTACCGCTTCTGATCGCACTACCCGTTCAGCATGGAAACGGCGGCGCTCACGCGCCGCCGTTTTCGTTTGGGTGGTCGGACGATGTCAGGGCTTGACGCGCGTTGCCTCGAACGCCGGCACACGCTCCTCGAACTTGGCCAGCCACTTGCGCAGTTTCGGATGCTTCTTGCGCCATGCGCCAGCGAACCTGAGATCGAGATAGCCCAGCGCGCAAGCGATCATGACATGGCCAACATGCAGTTGCTTGGTCAGCTTCGGTGGGTCAGCCTCCAGCGCGGCCAGCGCCCGCTCGACCTTGCCGGCCTGATGATCGAGCCATTTCTGGTCGCGGCGATCTTCGGTCCGCCAACGCGCCTCATAGATCTGCACAAGTGCGGCATCGCACAACCCATCGGCCAAGGCCTGAAGGCGCAGCACGGCAAAACGCTTCGCACCGCGCGGCAGCATGCGTCCGCCACCGGCGAGGTGATCGAGGTATTCGACGATGACGCGGGAATCGAACAGCGTGGTGCCGTCTTCCAGAACCAGCGTCGGGATCTTGCCGAGTGGATTCTGGCTGCGCAGCGGATCGTCCGGATTGTTGGTGTCGGCGTCGACGATCTTAATCTGGTCCGACAGGCCCAGCAGGGCGGCGCAGATCTTGACCTTGCGGCCATAGGGCGAAGGGGCGGCGGAGCGCAGAACGAGCATGGGATGAGCCTGACATGGAGAATCGGAAAACCGACCCTAGCATGAGCCTCAGCCGGCGATCACCTCGCAGCGGTAGCCTGCACGCGCCGAACGCGCGAGGCGCGCGGCCAGAGGCGGCATCAGGGCATCGAAGGCAGCGCACATGGTCCATGGCGGGTTGATGATCATCAGCCCGCATCCGGCCAGCTTCGTGGCCGTGAGCGGATCATCGACCATGAGTTCGAGCCGGATTGCCGAGCCGACGCCGGCCTCGATCAGCCCTTCGGCGAGCAGGTCGGATTGACGCGGATTCTTCAGCGGATACCAGGCCATGAAGATGCCCGTGGGCCACTTGCGCCAGCCGGCCAGCAGTTCGCGCTCCAGCACGTCCCATTCGTCGGAGGCCTCGAAGGCGGGGTCGAAGAGCACGAGGCCGCGGCGTTCCTTCGGTGGCAGGTTTGCCCGCGCCACCTGCCATCCGTCCATCAGCAACACCTTGAAGCGGGCGTCCTTGCCCAGCGTGGTCTTGAGCTGCCAGTTGGTCTCGCCGTGCAGTTCCGCACCGATATAGCGATCATCAGCGCGCAGCATGTGCTGGCAGATCAAGGGCGAGCCGGGATAGGTCTGCGGTCCATGCCCTGCCCTCAGGGCTGAAAGAGCCTCGCGGTAGGGCAGCAGCACCTGCTCGGCCGGCTCGTCGAGCGGCTCTCCGAGAAGGACGATGCCTTCGCGCCACTCGCCGGTGCGGGCGGCGGCGGATGCGGCGAGATCGTAGAGGCCGCCGCCGGAATGGCTCTCGATCACGCGGATCGGGCCGGGCTTCTGTTGCAGATAGGCGATGATCCAGGCCAGCGCGGCATGTTTCAGCACATCGGCGAAATTGCCGGCGTGGAAGGCGTGGCGGTAGTTCATGCACCGGCTCCCGCGAGGCCGCCGCGCTCAGCGGACAGGCTGCACACTGATGTCGCGGGTGCGACAGCCGCTGCGGTCGACCTCCTGGCAGGTGCGGAACGAGCGCAAGTCCTTCGTCAGGCAGATGCGGACTTCCTGCAATTCGTTGCGGCGGCAGGCCACCGACATCATGTCCGCGCGCAGGCCGGGGTTGGCCGCGACGAAAGCCCGTTCGAGATCGATCGGTGCCCAGGTCTGCACCTTGTCGACCGCCTTGAATTGCGGCGGGACCACCACGGCCGCGCGCGCGCGCTTGACGTCGTTGAAATAGTCGGTCGGGCTTGATCCGGCACAGACACCATGCTTGCGCCATTGATGGCGGGCGAGCCCTTCTTCCGGGAAGACCTCGCGCGCTACGTCCATGGCCTGCCGCGAAGGGGTTCGCCCGGCGGGGCCGCAATCGGTCGGATAGCCGCGCTCGTTCTGCGGCCACAGGCCATGCACGACGAAACCGAGGCCCGAGCCGCTGCGACACTGGTTGCGGTTCTTCTCGTCGCCTTCGAGCGTGCAGAAGCCGGGCGACCAGGACAGAGCAAGGACATAGAAATCAAACTCACCGGCAGGGCCGCCGCGGACCACACGATCCTGAGCGGTGACGGATGGCACCGCTGCGAGAATGGCGGCGCACAATGCAAGGGCCGCAAAGCCAGCCCGCATCAGCCGCGCACGCATCGCAGCAAGCCTCACCATGCGGTGGCCTGCTCGCAGCCGGGCGCATAGGTGCGGTGACGGTCAAGCCCGACCATGCACCAGATCACCTCCCAGGTGTTGCCGAACATGCCGATGCTCTCACGCACGAAATAGTTCACGTGGCGCATCTTGCCGTCCGAAAGATGGGCGCGGGCGGAGCAGAAGCGGCGGGGAACGAAGTTGGCACCCCATGGGCGCAGCCCACGCTCGCGGACCTTGTCATAGCCACCGATCTGCAAGGAGGATTTCCAGTAGGTCGCCTCGCGGGACTGGAACCAGCTTGTGACCGTTCCCAGCACTTCCGGCGAGGCACAATGCGGCAGCGGGCTCGACGCATAGCGGGCGAGCCGGTTCTCCGCCGGCGTGATGGCGACCGCGTTGTGCGAAAGTCCCGCCAGGGCCAGGGCAGCAAACAGGAACAGCTTCAGTGCGCGCATGCTTCACCTTGCCCGATTCATCATGGACTTCATCTGGCGGGACCATGCGAAGAAGCCTCGTCGCGGTCAAGCGCCGAACGTGGGCAATGCGGTCAAACCGCGCCAGATCAGCTGCGGCGGCGACCATTCCGGCCGCTGGCCGTGACCACACGCAGGCGCGCCAGTTCGTTGCGGCTGAGCACGCGGATGTCATCCGCGGATGTAGCGTTGGCGAGGGCAACGAGTTGGCCGGACACGCCCATCCGGCGAAGATAGGTCTCCAGCACCGGCTGGTAGCCGCTGGTCGGGATGCGACCGCTGGTCAACCCGTCGATGCCGGCCTCGTCGCCGGCGCCGGGGGCCTTGGTCCAGGCCTTGTGGACACCGACCTTGCTGCCCTCGGGAACGATGCGGCGCTTGCCGCCCGCAAGGGTGTAGGCGCAGGCGGAAAAGCAGTTCGCCGTCATGAACCGGCCGTTGCTGACCTGCCCGACCATGATCGAGAAGCCGAGCTGGCGCATCAGGATGCCGAGCCGGAGCGAGCCGACCAGATTGCCGCCGGGCGAGGACATCAGCACGACGCTGGTGACCTTCTGGCCGACAACCTCGGAGGTCACGAAGCTGAAGAAGCGCTCGTTGGAATCGAGCTCGATCTCGCCGGAAGCAACGATGACGAGCGGGCAGCTTGCGCCGCAATCCGGGTCGGCCATGGGCGACAGCACGAAAGACATGGCCAGCGCCGGCACCGCCCAGACGACCCCTGCAAAGGTTGCCGCCAGCGCGGTCAGCAGATGACGCATCGCCACGATCATGCCCGGACCCTTCCTTCCCGCGTGCTCTATTGAGACATGCTCAGGGGAAAACGTCCACCTGAGCCGCCCTGCGGCCAGCAGTCGCGACCGGCTTGATGTCGGACACGATCATGACCTGGCCATGATGCACGGGCCTTACGGGATCAGGATGATCGGACCGGTGGTCTTGCGCGACGTCAGGTCGATATGGGCCTGGGCCGCATCCTTGAGCTTGTATTCGGCAGGCTTCTGGATCTTGAGCACACCCGATATCACCGCCTTGAAGACATCGCGGGCGTTGGCCAGAAGTTCGGGTCGGGTGGCAATGTGCTGGAACAGCGTTGGGCGTGTCAGCGACATCGACTTGGTCGACAGGATGGCAGGAGAGATCGGCTCTGGCGGGCCGGAGGCAGCGCCGAACGAGACCAGATGGCCACGGATGGCGAGGCATTCGAACGACTTAAGGAACGTGTCCTTGCCGACGCCATCATAGACAACGCTGACGCCCTTGCCGCCGGTGATCTCCTTGACGCGGGCCACAAAATCCTCACGCGTATAGATGATCGGGAACTCGCAGCCGTTCTTGCGGGCCAAAGCAGCTTTCTCATCCGATGAGGTGGTGCCGATGACACGGCAGCCGAGGTGCTTCGCCCACTGGCAGAGCAGCAGGCCCATGCCGCCGGCTGCGGCATGAACGAGGATCCAGTCACCTTTCCGGACCTTGTGGGTCTGCTTGAGCAGGTAGCGCGCCGTCATGCCCTGAAGCATGATCGAGGCGGCGATCTTGTCAGGAATCTCCTTGGGAAGCTTGACCATCTGCGCGGCATTGACCAGCCGCTTCTCGGCATAGGAGCCGGGAGGCGGGCAGGAATAGGCGAGTCTGTCACCGACCTTGAAGCCTCGCGCTCCCTTGCCAACAGCTTCCACGACGCCGGCACCTTCCATGCCGATGGTGGCCGGCATGTTTGCGATCGGGTAGGCCCCTGAGCGGTGGTAGACATCGATGAAGTTGACGCCGATGGCCGTCTGGCGGATCAGCAACTGCCCCTCGCCGGGCTGGCCGACCTCGACATCCTCGTAGACCATCGCCTCGGGACCACCGGGCGCATGAATGCGGACTGCCTTGACCATGATCTGAGCCTTGCTTTGGCGAATGTCCGCGACACCGGTCGGCATGCGGAACGGGAGGGCGGTTGGACAATAGCCGGAAAGGTGGAGGCTTGCCATCCAGGATCAAGGGCCGAAACGCGCATTCCGGCACGTTGCGTCGCGCACAGCCCCGCGATCAGGCCACGGCCACCGCACCGATGGCCATGGCGACTGCGGCCTGTGTCGGGTCGATGACCGGGATGCCCAGCGCCGCCTCCAGCGGCTGGCGATGCCGGGCCATGCCGGCGCAGCCCATCACGATGGAGCGCGCACCATCGGCCTTGAGCAGCCCGCCAATCTCGATCATGCGGGCAATCGTGCCCTCGCCCGAGGCGGTTTCCGCGACGCTCATTTCCAGCGCACGCTCGCCGACCAGACGGTCGATCAGGCCCATCTGGCGCATGTAGCGGATATGGCGCGGAATCGAGCGGCTCTTGATGGCGATCACGCCGAAGCTGTCCGCGCGGGCCAGCGCCGTGAGGATGCCGCACTCGGCAATGCCGAACACGGGCCGCGTCGTGCCCTCGCGGCAGACATGCAGGCCGGGATCGGAATAGCAGGCGATGACGAAGGCAGCGCTCTCCGTGTCGGCTTCTACAAGCCGGCGTAATGGCAGGGCCACGCTCTCGACATGCTCTTGCGTCTCAACCCCGAACGGCCCTTCGGCGAGGGTCTGGCACAGGATGGACGGACCACCCGGGTTGGCAAAGCCAGTCAGCGCGTCGCGCAGCCCTTGCGTCACGGCTTCGTTCGAGTTCGGATTGATCACCAGAATGCGTTGCAGTGGCATGTCGATAGGTCCTTGTTGCCAAGGATGGTGACGCAACGTGCCGCCGGAGTCATCCGCCAATGCCGCGCGGCACTGCCGAAGGCCATGCGTTTTTGCGTGGATGACAGCATCGGGGCATCATGAAATGCTCAAAGCAGCATCCTTGCCAGCACCGGAACCCTTGCCATGCCAGCGCCACTTCATGACCTCGTGATCAGCAACGGAACGGTGGCCACCGCCAGCGACGTGTTTCGCGCCGATGTGGCAATCCGGGGCGGCAGGATCGTGGCTTTGGGCAGCGGCCTCGGGCCGGCTCGCGAGAACATTGATGCGCGGGGCAAGCTGGTCCTGCCGGGCGGGATCGACAGCCATGCCCACATCGAGCAGTTATCCGCCGGAGGGCTGATGAATGCCGACACGTTCGAGAGCGCGACCCGCGCCGCTGCGTTCGGCGGCACGACGACGGTGATCTCGTTCGCGGCGCAGCACAAGGGGATGAGTCTGCGCAAGGTGGTCGATGACTATGCCGTGCTGGCAGCGCGCGGAGCGATGGTAGACTACTGCTTCCACATGATCGTCTCGGACCCGACCGAGGCGACCTTGCGGCACGACTTGCCCGCCCTGATCGCGGAAGGCCATTCGTCGATCAAGCTGTTCATGACCTATGACAAGCTGAAGGTGGAAGACGAAACGCTCCTCGATGTGCTGGAGGTGGCCCGCGAACAGCGGGCGCTGGTCTGTGTCCATGCCGAGAACCACGGCATGATTGCCTGGATGAGCAGGAAGCTGCTCGCCGAGGGCAAGACCGCACCGAAGTATCACGCGACCAGCCATCCGCGGGCATCCGAGAGCGAGGCCATCACGCGGCTGATCGAGGCGGCGGCCCTGGTCGACCAGCCGATCATGATCTTCCACGTCTCGACGGCGGAAGGTGCCAGCATTGTCGGCGACGCGCGCCGGCAAGGGCTCAAGGTCTTTGCCGAGACCTGCCCGCAATATCTGTTCCTGACCGCCGCCGACCTCGACCGTCCGGGGCTGGAAGGCGCGAAGTTCATGTGTTCGCCGCCACCGCGCGAGCGCTCCGACCAACAGGCCCTCTGGCAGGCGCTGGCACGCGGCGACCTCCAGGTGCTGTCATCCGACCATGCGCCCTATCGATACGATGCCTCTGGCAAGCTCTCCGCTGGGCCGGGAAGCACCTTCAAGCAGATCGCCAACGGGCTGCCGGGCCTCGAAACCCGCATGCCGCTGCTGTTCGACGCGATGGTTTCGCGCAAGCGGCCCGAGTTCGCCGGGCGCGCCCTGCAAAGCTTCGTCAACCTGACCGCGACCCAGCCAGCCTCGATCTACAACCTCGCGGGCAAGGGCAACATCGCGGTCGGGCTGGATGCCGACATCGCGATCTGGGATGCAGGCCGCCGCGTTACCCTCTCCGACGAACTGATGGTCGGCAACACCGGCTACACGCCGTTTGCCGGGCGCACCGTCAAGGGCTGGCCCGAGACGGTGCTGGTGCGCGGCAAGGTGGTGGCGCATGGCGGCACCGTGTCCGGCGCACCCGGATCAGGCCGCCACATCCCGCGCGCCGGTGGCTGGGCGGCCGAGCCGGCGGGCTGACGGACGTGGATCACATGGCAGTTGGTCATTGACGCCGACAGCGCCGGCGCGAACAATCACGGATCAGGAGCACGCCCATGAAAATCGCCCTCATGCAGATGAACTCGGTCAGCGACAAGGCGGCCAACATTGCGCAGGCCCGCGACCTGATCACCCGCGCGGTTGATCTGGAAGGCCCTGACTGGGTCTGCCTGCCCGAGCATTTCGACTGGTCGGGCGGCAGTTCCGCCGACAAGCTTGCCCATGCCGACGGGGCCACGGGAGGCCCGGCCTTCGATTTCGCGCAGGCCATCGCGGCGAAGCACCGCATCTGGGTTCATGCCGGCTCGTTCATGGTCAAGGTCGAGGGCGAGAACCGCATCTACAACACCACCGTCGCCTTCAACCGCGATGGCGAGCCGGTGGCGCGCTACGAGAAGATCCACCTGTTCGACATCACAGCACCCGATGGCAAACTCTACAAAGAGAGCGCGACGGTGAAGCCGGGCAACAGCATCGTCAGCTATGCCTGCGAGGGTTTCACCGTGGGCTGCACAATCTGCTACGACATCCGCTTTCCGGAACTGTTCCAGGCGCTGGCGGCGCAAGGCGTGGACCTGATTGCCCTGCCGGCCGCCTTCACCTTGCAGACCGGCAAGGACCATTGGGAGGTTTTGAACCGGGCCCGCGCCATCGAGACCGAGAGCTATGTCGCGGCTTGCGCCCAGACCGGCTCATTCACGGCCGGCGGCGAAACGCGCTTCACCTATGGCCACTCGCTGGTTGTCGACCCATGGGGGCATGTGGTGGCCAAGGCGTCCGACGGTGTCGGCTTCATCGCAACCCGCATCGACAAGGCACTGGTGGCGAAGGTGCGCGGGATGATCCCGGTCGCACAGCACAAGGTGCTCGGCATCGAAGCCCCGAAGAAGCCGGCACGCGCCGCCTGAGCTCAACGTCTGACCTGCGCCAGCCTCAACCGAGGCAGGTCAACGCCACTTCGAGCGCGCGCGCGCCGTCATGGCCCGACACCATCACCGGTGCCCTGCCCCTGATCGCGTCGAGGAAGGCGTCGACCTCGGCGCGCAGCGGCTCGACGAAGGGCACGCTGAGGCTGCGGCTGACGAAGCTGCCCTGCGCCAGTCGGTCCGGCACACCATCGGGCATGAAGCCGGAGAATTCGTTGACCGTGCGCAGCAGCATGTCGCAGACGATGAAGCGCTTGGCCGTGGAGACGCTGATGCGGCGCTCCTTGAATGGGGTCAGCCAGTTGGTGTTGATGTGGGCCAGCGCGCCGTTGGCAAGACGGAATTGCAGGAAGGCGATGTCCTCGTGCTGGCCGCGCGCCCGCGTCAGCAGGGACTGGTGCTCGACGATTTCCGAGCCGCTCAACCAGCGGATGAGGTCGATGTCATGTACGCCGAGGTCGGTGACAATGCCGACATCGCTGATGCGGGGCGGGAACGGGCCGACGCGCGAGATCGCGATGGAGATGATCTCCTCGCCATTGATCGCTTCGAACAGGGTGCGGATGGCCGGATTGAAACGCTCGACATGGCCAACCGTGAGCACGATACCCTTGCTGGCAGAACGGGCAATCAGGTCGCGCGCTTCGGCGGTGCTGGCGGCGATTGGCTTCTCAATCAGCAGATGCACGCCGGCATCGATGAGCTTGGCCGCCACCCGGTGATGCTCCACCGTCGGCACGGCCACAACGGCGGCGTCAATGCCGCGCGCGATCACCTCGTCGACATCCGACATGCCCTCGGTCTGGGCAAGGCGCGCAACCTGTTCGCGCGTCTCGGCATCCGGATCGACAATGGCAACCAGATCAACCGACGGCAGGGACGCCAGGATGCGGGCATGGTTGCGGCCCATGGAGCCTGCGCCGATCACGGCAAGGCGGAGCGGATGCGGATCTGTCTTCATGCGTGGGCGCTTGTGCTTGCGGGCCTTGCGGCGCGGGGGCTGGTGCCAGCCCGGGGCAGACTGGAGTGGCCGGGGAGTGACCACGTCTGGCCCGGCACGTCAAGACAAGCCGGCCGATCACGGAAACGCGAGCGCCAGTAACAGGACAGGCCTTGGGCACGAACTCGGCCTACTGCTGCCAAGCGCCTTGCTGCCAACCTGGAACGGGACATGCCGATGAACACGCCAAAGGTCACCGGTGCCGATCTCGTTGCAACTCGCCTGCATGCCGCCGGCATCCGCCACGCCTTCGGCATGCCGGGCGGCGAGGTGCTGGCACTGGTCGCCGCACTGGAACGCGCCGGCATCCGCTTCGTGCTGACGCGGCACGAGACTGCCGCCGGTTTCATGGCCGAGGCGGTCTGGCATGCCACTGGCGCGCCGGGTCTGCTGGTCACGACACTGGGGCCGGGCCTGACCAACGCCGTCAACGTGATCGCCAATGCCCATCAGGACCGCGTACCGATGCTTGTGATCAGCGGCTGCGTCGATGCCGCGCTCGCCGAAAGCTACACCCACCAGATCATCGATCACGCGGCGCTGCTGAGGCCCATCACCAAGGCAACCCTACGGGCTGAGGCCGGCACAGAGGATCTGGTGATCGACAAGGCGCTTGGAATCGCGCTCCGGGGCCGCCCTGGGCCGGTCCACATAGACCTGCCAATCAGTGTGGCCGAAGCCGAGGTGCCGGCCCGGCCTTTGACGATCCGGCCCGCGCCTGCCGCCAGCATGCCGGCGGATGCCGGTCCCGCGCGCGCGCTGATCGAATCGGCGAAGCGACCGCTGATCATCGCCGGCCTTGACCTCGTCGGCGATGCCGGCGCGGCCTCGCTGCGGGCTCTGGCAGAACGGCTGGGTGCGCCGGTGCTGACCACCTACAAGGCCAAGGGCCTGCTGCCCGAGAGCCACCCGCTGTGCATCGGCGCGATCGGCCTGTCACCGAAGGCCGACGCCATCGTCAAGCCGCTGATCGCAGCGGCAGACCTCATCATCCTCGCCGGCTATGACCCGATCGAGATGCGGCAGGGCTGGCGGCAGCCATGGCCGGCAGACAAGGCCGTGATCGACTGCGTCGCCGAGGCGATGCCGCATGGCATGCACAGCGCCACGATCTGCCATGAGGGGCCGGTCTCGCTGGCGCTGGACGCGCTGGCTGCCGCGCGTCCTGCCGGCGAGGTCTGGACGGGCGACGAGCCAGCGAAGGTGCGCGCGGACCTGGCGGAGGCCTTTGCGCCTCCTGCCGACCGGCTTTGGGGTCCGCATCAGGTCTTCGCGATGATGCGCGAGGTGACACCACCAGCGACCGTGGCCAGCGCCGATTCCGGTGCGCACCGCATCCTGTTGAGCCAGATGTGGCGCTGCGAAGCACCGCGCCTGCTGCTGCAATCCTCCGGCTTCTGCACCATGGGCGGAGCGCTGCCGCTGGCGGCCGGCCATGCGCTGGTCACGGGCCGGCATACGCTGTGCTTCGTCGGCGATGCGGGCCTTGAAATGGTGCTGGGCGAATTGGCCAGCCTGCGTGATCTGGCCCTGCCGGTGATCGTTGTCGTGCTGGTCGACAGGGCTCTGGCGCTCATCGAACTCAAGCAACGCGCCATGCAGTTGCCCCGGCAGGCGGTCGATTTCGGCGGCACCGACTTTGCCGCCGTTGCCACTGCGCTGGGCGGGCATGGCATCAGCGTATCCTCGGCGGACACGTTCCGCCAGGCCGCCATGGCTGCCTTCGAACGCCCCGGATTCACGGTGATCGCCGCCGAGATCGGTGACCGTGCCTATGACGGTGCCTTCTGATGGACGGCGTCAGCGCTGTTGCGGAAACGCCGCCAAAGACCCCCGCAGCCCCCCTGCCCGGCCCCCAGTCCAAGCCGCCGCGCGACCAGCGTCTCGATGCGTTTCGCGGTCTGGGCATGCTGATCATCTTCATGGCCCACGCACCCGGCAACCCCTGGAACAACTGGATACCGGCCCGGTTCGGCTTTTCCTCGGCAACGGAACTGTTCGTGTTCTGCTCGGGGCTGGCCAGCGCGCTGGCGTTCGGCAGCACCTTCGTCAAACGGGGCTGGTTTCTGGGCACGGCACGCACGCTGTTCCGGGCGTGGCAGGTCTATTGGGCGCACCTTGGGCTGTTCATCGCCCTGGCTGCACTCGCCGTGGCCGTGCGCAATCTCACCGGCAGCACGGCGTACTTTGAGGAGCACATCGCTCCGATCGCCGCCGATCCGGCAACGGCGCTGCTGGGTCTGGTCACCTTGCGCTGGCTTCCGGGCTATCTCGACATCCTGCCGATGTATCTCGTCATCCTCGGGCTGATCCCGGTGATGATGCTGGCGCGGCGGCAGCACCCCTCCCTGCCCTTCGTCCTGGCAGGCGCGCTTTATCTGGCGGTCTGGCTGTTCGGCCTGACGCTGGTCGGCAACCCCTGGACGGGCTTCGGCTGGTTCTTCAATCCGTTTGCCTGGCAACTGATCTTCTTTCTGGGCTTTGGCATCGGCATGGGCTGGATCGTCACGCCTGCGCTCTGTCAGCGGCCATTGCTGATCGCATCGGCGCTGTTCGTGCTCGCGTCCGTATCGCTGAGCTTCTGGGGCATTCTCAATCACGCTCCGGCCCTTGCCAGCCTGCGCGAACTCGTCCTGTTCGGGCAGGAGAAGACCGATCTCAACATCCTGCGCATCGTGCACTTCGCCGCGACGGCCTATCTCGTGCTGAGCGCGGTCGCCCATTGGCGGATCAGGCTCGATGGACCGGTTGGCCGGCACGTCATCAAGGTCGGACAGCAATCGCTGGCCTCGTTCCTGCTCAGCCTCGTGGTGGCACGGATCGCCGGTGTCGGCTTCGAGATGACCGGAGGCGACGCAACTGCCGCCGTGCTGATCAATCTGACAGGGCTCGGGCTGGTCGTGGCGGGCGCGCATCTTGTCGGCTGGTTCAAGTCAGCGCCGTGGTCCGCGCCCCGCCGCGCCGGCAACCTCACGGATCAGTGATCGGCGGGGCTGTAATGCCGGCCCGCCGTCCCGCGAATACCTTTCCGAGATGCGCGCTGACCGCGCCGGAGGAGCAACGCAGATGCCGATCATGCACGATGCCAGCGGGGCACGCACCACCATCGCCTCATCTGCCGCGCTGTTGCACTGGAATGCCACGATCGAGCAGGTGCTGGCCCATGCCGCGGCTGCGCCCGCATCGCTCGCCGCAACCCTCGATGCCGACCCCGCCTTCGCGCTCGGTCACGCCACCAAGGGCCTGATGCTGCTCACGCTGGCGCGCCGCGAACTGATCGCGGATGCGGCCAACGAACTCGCCATCGCGCAGTGCCTCGCGACCGAGGCTCCCGTGACGCCCCACGAACGCTGCTATATCGAGGCTCTTGCCTTCTGGCTGGCAAGGCGTCCGGACCTTGCCGCGGCGCGCCTCGATGCCGCCATGGCGTTCGACAACCGGGATGTCCTGGCCGCCAAGCTGGTGCATACCATCCGTTTCATGATGGGTGATCTCACCGGGCTTCTGGCCTCGGCACGCACGCATGTGGCGGCCTATGGCACGGCCTCGCTGCACAGCGGCTATCTGCTTGGCTGCCTCGCCTTTGCGACAGAGGAAAACGGCGACCTCGTCCAGGCGGAGCGTCTGGGCCGGCACGCGCTGGAGTTGAGCCCGCGCGATGCCTGGGGCCGGCACAGCGTGGCCCATGTCATGGAGATGACGGGGCGCGCCCGTGAAGGAGCCCGATGGCTCGCGGATGGCCGGGAAAGCTGGAGCCACTGCAACAACTTTGCCTTCCATCTGAGCTGGCACGAGGCCCTGTTCCATCTCGAACTCGGGCAACATGGCGCGGCGCTCGACCTGTATGATCACGATGTTCGCGCCCGCAAGACAGACGACTATCGCGACATCGCCAACGCGGCGTCGCTGCTGCAACGGCTTGAGTTTGCCGGGGTCGAGGTCGGTCACCGCTGGCATGAACTGGCCGATCTCGCCGCCGACCGCGTCGAGGACAGGACGCTGGTCTTTGCCGACCTGCACTATGCCCTCGCCCTGGCAGGGGCCGGACGAGATGCAGAAGCCGGCTCGCTCGGCCTTGGCTTGCAGCATGACAGCCGCCCCGGCCATGACGCCCGGCTGGCGCGCGAGGTTGGCGCTTCTGTCGCGGACGCGATCCGCGCCTTCCGGGGCCGGCGCTATGGGGAGGCCGCGCGCCTGCTGATGGGCGTGCGGACGACGCTGGTGCAGATCGGCGGCAGCCATGCCCAGCGCGACATCTTCGAGCAGATGCTCATCGAAAGCGCCATCCGTGATGGCGACATGGCCTTTGCCGAGCGGCTTCTGGCTCAGCGTCTCACCAGCCGGGGCGGACACAACCAGTTCGCCGCCCAGCGCCTCGCTGCCATGGCCCGTTCTGCCCGCCGCCCTTCCGGCAGGGTCGCTGCGGCACTCGTCGCCCTCGCTCCATCCGCCGCCCTGCATTGAAAACCAGAGCCAGCATCATTTTCGCCAACACATCCAACCTGGAAAGATCACTGACATGACCACGGCCATGACCCAGACCAGCGGCCTTGCGCTGCCATCCGCCCGCACCGTCTGGCACCTGTTCATCGGCGGCTGCGCCGGGCTCGGGTTCTGGGAGGCATTCTCGGCCGTGCCAACGGCGATGGTGGCGGGTTTTCCGCTGCAACCGCCCGAACTGGTCAAGTCTCTGTTCCAGAACATGTTCGGCGCGACCATCTCGAACACCTTCGCCCATGCGGTTCACTACGTCACAGGCTTCCTGTTCTACCCGATCGGCTACTGGATCGTGACCCGGATGATCCGGAGCTTCGGCATGCCCGCCGATGGCTGGATCTGGGGCGTGGTCACATACTTCATCGCGCTCGGCGTGATGGCGCCGCTGGCAGGCCAGAGCTTCCTGCTCCGTGACGTGCCACTGCTGTCGCTGATGAGCCTGATCGGCCACGCCATCTACGGCTACATCGCAGCGCTGGTCTTCGAGCACTTCGAGCAGTCACGATCCTGAACGCGACAAGCCGGCAAAAGGCCGGCGAGACAAGGTCCCATTCGGCGAACCACCGATCACACAGACGTGTGATCGGTGGGTTGCACGATAGTTGCATCAGGAGAGTGAGCGCTCTAGCTATCTGAACTCCGGTTCATCAGGAGCGTTGACGCGAGCGCCACAAGGTGGTTTGGCGCGTCAGGCTCTTCAGGGAAATGCAGATGGCAGGTCAGGTTTTTTGGCGTGGCGTGGCGGCGGTCGTCGTCGTGAGTGGTGGCGGCCTCGGCTATCTCGCCTATTCGGGCAAGCCCCTGCCCTATCCTCTCACGGAAGTTCCTTACCTCAAGGACATTGTCGCAAGGGCGTCGACGGCGCTTGGCACGGCTCCTTCGGTGCCCGTTGCCACAGCTGCTGCGCCGGCGGCTGGCGGGCCTCCCGGTGCAGGCGCGCCCGGTGGCGGGCGTCCTCCGGTGCCGGTGACGGTTGGCAAGGCCGAGCGCAAGGCGATGCCGGTGCGGCTCGAAGCCCTTGGTACCGTCCAGTCGATCGCGTCTGTCACGATGCGGGCGCGTGTCGAAAGCCAGATCCTCGAGGTGATGTTCCAGGATGGCGCGTCGGTGAAGGCAGGAGACGTGCTGTTCCGCCTGGATTCGCGACAGATCGAAGCCCAGATCCGGCAGGCGGAAGCGAACCTTGCGCGTGACCGGGCCCAGGCCATTTCAGCCGAGGCCGACTACAAGCGCGCCCAGGAACTGGCCCGCCGCGATTTCGCCTCCGAGCAGCGGCTCGATCAGGCCAAGGCGCTGGCGGAGACGCAGCGCGCGGTGGTGCGCGCCAGCGAAGCCAACATCGACAACCTCAAGGTGCAGCTCAGCTATTACACGCTCACGGCCCCGATTTCGGGCCGGATCGGTGCGGCGGGCCTCAAGGCCGGCAACATCGCCAAGACCGGCGACGGATCGCCCGTGCTCGCCTCGATCAACCAGACAAGCCCGATCTACGTGTCGTTCTCGGTGCCGCAACGCTACCTGATCGACATCAAGGCCGCGATCACCGACACCGGCGCCTCCGCCGTTGCGACGCCGCAGGGCCTGCCCAAATCCGCCACCGGGCGCGTCGCCTTTGTCGACAACGCCGTGGACGGGACGACCGGAACCATCGTGGCGCGGGCCGCCTTCGAGAATGCCGACGAGTTCCTCTGGCCCGGCGCGCTGTGCAACGTGCGTCTGGTGTTGCGGACCGAAAACGACGCGCTCGTGGTTCCGCGCGAGGCGGTGCAGACCGGCCAGACTGGCAGCTTTGTGTTTGTGCTCGAGGGTGATGTGGCGCGGGTGCGGCCTGTCGTCGTCAACCGCGTGACGGACGGCCTGACCGTGCTGACCAGCGGGCTGACCGGCAACGAGACAGTCGTGACCGACGGGCAATTGCTGCTGACCAACGGTGCGCGGGTCATGGTGCGCCAGCCGGGGGGCTCTGCTCCTGCCGGCGGACAAAGGCCGGGCGGAGGTGGCGGAGCGCCGCCGCCAGCAGCCCAGCAGCAGCGGCCGACGCAAGGCTGATGGGCATGATTGTCACGACGCCCCGGTGTCGTGAAGCGGTCATTATGACCGGATGCGACGACGTCAGGCGTGCCGATCCGAGACATGCCAGCACAACGAACGGGTTTGGGCCTTAAGGCCAAGAGGACAAGATCGATGTCGCTTCCTGAGCTGTGTATCCGCCGTCCGGTGATGACGACGCTGATGATGCTGTCTTTCGTGGTGTTCGGCTTCTTTGCCTTCCGCCAGCTGCCGGTCGCGGCGCTTCCGCGGGTCGATTTCCCCACCATCAACGTCAACGTGCGGCTGCCAGGGGCCAGCCCCGAAACCATGGCGACGTCTGTGGCTGCCCCACTCGAACGCGAGTTGTCGTCGATTTCCGGCATCGCATCGCTGTCGTCGATCTCGCAGCAGGGCTCGACCTCGATCACGCTCCAGTTCGATCTTGACCGCAGCATTGACGGGGCTGCGCTCGATGTGCAGTCGGCCATCAGCGCGGCGGCGCGGCGGCTTCCGCAGGACCTGCCGGCACCGCCATCCTTCAGGAAGGTCAACCCGGCTGACCAGCCGATCCTGTTCCTCGTGCTGACCTCCAACACCCAGCCGCTGTCGCGCGTCAACGAGTATGCCGAGACCATCCTCCAGCAGCAGATCGCGCAGATACAGGGCGTGGCCCAGGTCAGTGTCTTCGGCGCGCAGAAGTATGCAGTCCGCATCTATGTAAACCCGGACTCGGTTTCGGCCCGCGGACTGACCCTGAACGAGGTGCGCGCTTCGGTGCAGGCGGCCAACTCCAATTCGCCGGTCGGCACGATTTCAGGAGAGCGCCAGCGCCTGACGCTCGGAGCCACAGGCCAACTTGAAAAAGCATCCGAGTATGGCAGCCTGATCATCGCCCAGCGCAACGGTGTTCCGATCAAGCTCGAAGACGTGGCAACGGTCGCCGACTCGGTCGAGAATGATCAGACGGCGAGTTGGTACAACGGCCAGCGCTCGATCATTCTGGCCGTCTTCCGCCAATCGGATGGCAACACCGTCGATGTGGTGCAGCAGATCCGAGACCGCCTGCCCGGCTTTCGGGAGCAATTGCCTGCATCGATCGATGTGGCTGTGCTGAACGACCGCGCCGCCCCGATCAAGGAATCGGTCGAGAAGGTGCTGGAGAAGCTCGTCGTCGCGACGCTCTGCGTTATTCTGGTGATTTTTGTCTTCCTCAAGCGCCTGACCGCGACACTGATCCCGACGATCACGCTGCCGATCTCTCTGATGGGCACCTTCGGCTTCATGTATTTCTTCGGATACTCGCTCAATAACATTTCCCTGCTCGCGCTGACGCTTGCGGTGGGTCTGGTCGTCGATGATGCGATCGTGGTGCTCGAGAACATCGTCCGGCATATCGAGATGGGCAAGAAGCCGTTCGAAGCGGCTCTGATTGGCTCGCGCGAGATCGGCTTCACCATCATCTCGATCACATTGTCACTCGTGGCTGTGTTCATCCCCGTGTTCCTGATGGGCGGCGTCGTTGGCCGGGTGTTCCGCGAGTTTGCCGGCACGATTTCGGCCGCCATCCTCGTCTCCGGCTTTGTGTCGTTGACCCTGACGCCAATGATGTGCGCACGTCTTCTCAAGGCACATGACAGCCACGAGAAGAAGACTTTCATGGACCGGCTGGTGGACCCGGTGTTCAACACCGTGCTTGCCGCCTACCGCTGGTCGCTCGATCTGGTGCTCAAGGCGCGGCTTCTGATGCTGATCGTCACGCTCGCCACCGTGGCGGTGAGCGTGAAGCTCTACATCGAGGTGCCGAAAGGCTTCTTCCCGATCGAGGATACAGGCCTTCTGCGCGGCGCCATCGAAGGGCCGCCGGATACATCGTTCGAGGCCATGTCGGCGCGTGTGCAGCGGCTGGCGGAGATCGTGCGCGCCGATCCGGCGGTCGATTACATGACCGTCAATGTCGGCGGCTTCAGCGCGGTCAATACCGGCTTTTTGTTCATCTCGCTGAAGCCGCGCGACCAGCGCGACAGTGCGCAGGAGATCATCACGCGCCTCCGGCGGGCCTCGTCGTCCGTGCCGGGGCTCACGGCGGTGTTCCAGCCGGTGCAGAACATCAACCTCAACTCCGGCAGGCCATCTCGCGCCGCCTACCAGTATTCGGTGACCGGCCCTGATCTTGAAGCGCTGTTCAATCTCGCGCCGAGGCTGCGTGACCGGCTGTCGCAATTGCCGCAACTGCGCGATGTGTCGCTCGACCTGCAACTGCGCAACCCGCAGGTTTCGGTGGAACTCGACCGCGACCGGGCAGCCAGCCTCGGCATCACCTCGGACCAGATCCGGCAGACCCTCTACAACGCCTTTGGCCAGCGGCAGATCGCGACGATCTTCACCGCCTCGAACGACTATCAGGTGATCATGGAGGCCGACCGGGCCTTCCAGCTGGAGCCGGCGGTGCTGTCACGTCTGCTGCTGCGGACGGCCAGTGGCCAGAATGTGCCGCTTGAGGCCGTGGCCAAAATCACGCCGGCGGTGGGGCCGCTGGCGGTCAACCGGATCTCGCAGCAGCCTGCGGTGACCTTCTCGTTCAACACCGCCCCCGGTGTCGCCATCGGCGATGCGGTCACAGCGGTGCGGGCGGCGGAGCGCGACGTGGGCATGCCGGCGTCGATCACCTCGAACTTCTCCGGCTCGGCGCAGCTCTTCCAGGATGCGCTGAAGGGTCAGGGCCTGCTCATCCTCGCCGCAGTGCTGGTGATCTATATCGTGCTGGGCATTCTGTATGAGAGCTTTGTCCACCCGATCACCATTCTCTCGGGCCTGCCCTCGGCGGGTCTCGGGGCATTGCTGGCGCTGCAATGGTTCGGCATGGACCTGTCGGTGATCGCCATCATCGGCATCCTGATGCTGATCGGCATCGTCAAGAAGAACGCCATCATGATGGTCGACTTCGCGATCGACAAACGACGGACCGAAAACGTCGATGCCATGACCGCGATCCGCGAGGCGGCGCTGGTGCGCTTCCGGCCGATCATGATGACGAGCTTTGCCGCCATCTTCGCGATCCTGCCGATCGCGCTCGGCACTGGCGCGGGGGCGGAACTGCGCCAGCCGCTCGGCGTGGCTGTGGTGGGCGGTCTGATCGTCTCCCAGGTGCTGACGCTCTACATCACCCCGGTGGTCTACTACTATCTCGACAAGCTGGATGCGCTGATCTCGGGCCGCAACAACAAGCCTCTCGACGAGCCGGCTCCCGTGGCCGCCCCTGCCGAATAGGCTCGCCGGGCAAACGCGCCTGATCGATGGCCGGTCAGGCTGGCCGGCACGGATCGGGCCGCCCTGCGCGCGCTGTTGCTGGCGTTCCTGCAAATGTCTTTGGTGCCGCCGGGACTCTTCTCCGCAGGTGATGACACGGCCGTGTTTGCCACCGGGATGGCTCCCGAAAGTCCTTGCGTCCAGCATTAATGATATCGGCCTCGGATATTCCAAAGGCCATTGTGCATTTACAGTTTGTTAGCTATTACAACTTCGCGGCGGGTGTTTTGGACTGGTATTGTTGGAGTATGCGTCATGGAACGCGTTCCGAGCTCGCCCGCAGCTTCTTTTTTCTTTGTTCCTGATCCTGCTCCGCAGTCCCCCCATATGCGCATGCGCGCCGCCTATCGGGCATCCCTGCTGCCTCGCGCCCCTGCCTCGCGCCACGTGCGCTCTGCAGCTTTCGGTCTTTTGGGCGCAATGGTCGGCATTGGCGGGGCGGTCGTCGGTGTTTCGCTGGTTCAGGCCACCGAGGGTGGTGGTCTTTATGCCATCATCGATACAGCGCGCCCGCAACGCAGCGCACCGCAGCCGATCTATGCATCCCATTCGAGCTATGCGCCGGCGCGCCCTGTTCCGTTTCAGCCTCTTGCCGGGCTGAACAGCCGCGGCATGGTTGCCTTTCCGGATTTCAACCTGAACCCGTTCAACCCGACAGGCCCGGGTAAATCCGGGCCAGTGAAGACCCGCAACGCCAAGCTTGGCGACCAGCCGGGCTTCGACAGGAGCTTCGACACGGTTTCGGGCGCGTCCAATGCGCCACGTTCGATCTGCGTGCGCGTGTGTGATGGCTACCAGCATCCGCTGGCCCCGATCCGCGACAGTGGCGACCTGCGCGGCCACGAGGCCTTGTGCACGGCGATGTTCCCGAACGTGCCGACGCGGGTGTTCCGTGTCGCCGCAGGGGCGCAGACCATCGATGATGCGGTGGGTCCGGACGGCAAGACCTATCGCCAGTTGCCGATGGCCTATGCCTACCAGACATCGATCGATCCGGCCTGCGCGCGCCCACGCACCGGCGCGCAGACGGTCTCGATCATGAAGGACTTCACCTTGCGCGCTGGCGACACGGTGGTGGTCAATGGCCGCCCGCGCGTGTTCAGCGGCTCGACCAGCTATCCGTTCACGGCCGCAAACTTCCGCGACTTCCGCGATTCAACGGCACTCCATGCTTCGACGCGCAAGCAGGTCGACGAGGTGGTGGGGGTCAGCCGGCAGGAGCGCCTGCAGCGCGAGGTCCGGCAGCTGTCCCGCGTCCGTGAAGCCAACGCGATCGATCGCAACCGCGCCATCGACATCGTTCGCGGCGGTATCTCGATCGACGGCGTTGCGCCCTCCCAGCCAGGGCGGTCCGGATCGCAGGTCCGCATCATCGAGATGGGTCATCGCTGATCATCGGCATGCGAGCCTGATGCTTGGTCGAGCCTGCCGTCCGGCGGGTGCGAACCGGCGTCCGGGCACACCATTGCCAAAGGCTTGCAGCATCGGACCTTTCCGCGCTATCTCGAGTCATTACAGACTGCAACGGGTTCCCTCGCAGTTTAGAATTCATCTAAGATATTGTTTTATATCGCTTTTTTGTTGACGCAGTCGGCGCTCCGGGCCTATCTGACGATCAGCGGCGGTTGTGCCGCTCCACATCTCGCGGGCCTTGAACCCGCGAAGCAGGGATCGACAGATGATGATTTCAGCCAATCGCAGGCAGTTTCTTGCCGCCGGGGCCGGCTTCGGCGCGCTGCTGGCAGCTCCCGCCATCGTGCGGGCCCAGACAGACAAGGTGGTCAATCTCTACACAGCCCGCCATTACGGCACAGACGACGCGTTCTATTCAGCCTTCAAGGCAAAGACCGGGATTTCGGTGAACCGGGTCGAGGCCGGAGCTGATGCCCTGATCCAGCGCATCGCAGCGGAGGGTGCCAACAGCCCGGTCGATGTGCTGATCACAGTTGACGCTGGCAATCTGGAGCGCGCGCGTGCGCGCGCCCTGTTTCAGCCGTTCAATTCCGAAGCGATCCGCGCCCGGGTTCCGGCACATCTGCGTGATCCGGACGACAACTGGTTCGGCTTCACGACCCGCGCCCGCGTGATCTTCTATCACAAGGACCGCGTGAAGCCGGAGCAGCTTTCAAGTTACGAGGATCTGGCGAACCCCAAGTGGAAGGGCAGGCTGCTGATCCGGTCTTCGAGCAACGTTTACAACCAGTCGCTGACCGGTTCGGTTCTGGCAGCGCGCGGAGAGGCAGCGACCGAAGCCTGGGCGCGCGGCATTTCTGCGAATCTGGCCCGCCCGCCAAGGGGCGGCGATACCGACCAGTTCCGCGCGGTCTTTGCAGGCGAAGGCGACCTGGCTGTTGCCAACACCTATTACCTCGGCAACCTGATTCAGGAGAACAAGGCCGAGGATCGGGCGCTGATCGAGAAGATCGGGGTGTTCTTTCCCAATCAGGCCGATCGCGGAACGCACATGAACCTGTCCGGGGCCGGAATGGCAAGGAATGCCCGCAACCGCGAGGCGGCTGCCCAGTTCCTTGACTATCTCGCCTCCGACCAGGCGCAGCGGCATTTTGCCGAGACCAACAGCGAATACCCGGTGGTGTCGTCCGTGCCGGCACCGGCGCGCGTGGCCACGTGGGGCAGCTTCAAGCAGGATCAGCTCAACGCGGCGACCTTCGCCAGGAACAATGCCAGCGCGCTCCAGATCATGGATCGGGCCGGTTGGAAATGACATGAACGGACATGACGCCACGCTGATCGGCAACGGCGCGGCAGTGCAAAACCTGCATGGCTCGCAGCAGACAGCCCCCACGCCGCGACCGACACCGAATGGCGCGCCACGGCAGGCATCCATGGCGCGCCATCGGCGTTTCGATGCCGTTCAGGGTGCGGCGCTGGTGGCCGCCGGTCTGGTAGTGCTGCCGCTGATCACCGTGCTGTGGTCGCTGACCGGACCCTATGGCCAGACCCTGACGCATCTGGTCGACACGATCCTCGGCGAAGTGCTGCTCAACACACTTCTGATGTGCCTTCTGGTGGGTCTTGGCACGCTGGTGCTCGGGGTTGGCACGGCCTGGCTTGTTGCCGCTTGCCGTTTTCCGGGATCACGCCAGTTCGAATGGCTTCTGATCCTGCCGCTGGCCATGCCGTCCTACATCATCGGCTATGCCTACATGGACCTGATGGCCTTCGCTGGCCCCTTGCAGACGGCGATCCGGACCACGTTCGGGGTCTCGCGCGGCGAGTATTGGTTCCCCCCACTCAGCGGGGTTACCGGCGCGTCGGTGATGTTCACGCTGGTGCTTTATCCTTATGTCTATCTGCTGGCGCGCGGTGCTTTCGTCGAGCAGTCGGCCTGCATTGTCGATGCGGCTCGCGCGCTGGGGGCAAGGCCGTTCGAGGCCTTCCGCAGGATCAGCCTGCCGATGGCGCGCCCGGCGATCGCTGCCGGCGTGGCGCTGGCGCTGATGGAGACGCTCGCGGATTTCGGAATGGTGCAGTATTTTGGCGTACTCACCTTCACCACCGTGATCTTCCGGACATGGTTCGGCATGGGCGATCCAGTTGCCGCGGCGCAGCTTGCCTCGGGGCTGCTGATCTTTGTGCTGGCGCTGCTGCTGCTGGAGCAGCGCTCCCGCTCGCAGCGCCGGTTTTCCCGGACCTCGCGCCGGGCGCGGCTGTTTTCGCCCTACCAGCTTTCGGGATGGAAGGCGGGTCTCGCCTTCATCGCCTGCGCCCTGCCGGTCACCCTCGGCTTTCTGGTGCCGGTGGCTGTCTTCCTCCAGATGCAGATCAAGGGCGGCGACGCGGTGCTGAGCGAGCAGTTCCTGACCCTTGCGCGCAACTCGCTCCTGCTGGCCGGGCTGGCGGCCGCCCTCATCACGCTGGTCGGGGCTCTGCTGGCCTATGCCTTGCGGGTCAGCCAGTCACCATTGACGCGCGGTGCGGTACGCTTCGCCACCCTGGGCTATGCCATGCCCGGCACGATCATCGCTGTTGGCGTGCTGATCCCGTTCGGCCTGTTCGACAACGGGCTCGACACCCTGATGCGGACCACGTTCGGCATCTCGACCGGGCTGCTGCTCAGCGGTTCGCTGGCGGCTGTCATGCTCGCCTATCTGGTGCGGTTTCTGGCAGTTGCGACGCACAGCGTCAGTTCCGGTTATGCCCGCATCGGGGCCAATCTCGATGATGCGGCACGCCTTCTCGGCGCGGGTCCGACCGAAGTGGTGCGGCGCATCCATCGCCCGCTGCTGTCACGCTCCTTGCTGACCGCAGCCGCCCTTGTCTTCGTCGACGTGATGAAGGAGTTGCCGGCGACCCTGATCGTAAGGCCGTTCAACTTCGATACGCTTGCCGTGCGTGTCTACAACTTTGCTTCGGACGAACGCCTGATGCAGGCCTCGACCAGCGCGCTGTGCATCGTGGCTGTCGGACTGATCCCCGTAATCCTGCTGTCACACAGCCTGCGCAATGAAGAAGGCGGGCCAGCCCCTGTTTGAGGCCGCCCGCCTTGCGGAGCATGTCATGGGCGCGAACTGGCCCTGATCGTCAGGCGGCCTTGGCATCCCCGAGCGCGACCGTGAACGACGCTTCGGTCTTGGCCATGACCTCTTCGAGGGTCACGCCATCGGCCAGTTCGATCAGGGTCATGCCGCCCTTCTTCTTGTCGATGGTGAACACGGCCAGATCGGTGATGACCATGTCGACGACCCCTGCCCCGGTCAGCGGCAGGTTGCAGGCCTTCAGCAGCTTGGATTCGCCCTTGGCCTCGTGCTCCATGACCACGACCACCTTCTTGACGCCGGCCACCAGATCCATGGCGCCGCCCATGCCCTTGACCATCTTGCCGGGGATCATCCAGTTGGCGAGGTCGCCGGCCTCGGACACCTGCATGGCGCCGAGGATGGACAGATCGATGTGGCCGCCGCGGATCATGCCGAACGAGGCGGCCGAGTCGAAGTACGCCGCGCCGGGCAGCGCGGTGACCGTCTCTTTGCCCGCGTTGATG
>JAIYDY010000020.1 GCA_027487245.1 Hyphomicrobiales bacterium | reverse complement strand
TGGTTGAAGTGGTTGTGGATCGAGCCGTGGAGGGCGGCGAATTTCTGCAGACTTCGCATCCGCCTGAACCGGAGCATGGCCCATTCCCGTCGTCGGGATGCCTGGTGGGAACTCTCTGCCCGGTTGTCCAACCCTCGGCCAACATGGCGCCTGCCGATGGCGCCGACAGCTTTCAGTACAGCGCCGGATGACGCCAAACGATCTGTGACGATCGTTTCCACGGCTCCATGCCGCCGGAGTGATTTCCTGAGGAATTTCAACGCAGACTTCTTGTCTCTGCGCTTCGTCACGAAGCTTTCGAGCACTTCATTCTCGTGATCGACAGCACGCCAGAGATCGTGCTTCTCCCCGTTGATCTTCCTGAAAACGTCGTCGAGGTGCCAGCACCGATTGCGGAACGAACGCATCGCTTGAACGCGGCTCCGCCTGATCTCCGCTGCGAAGATTGTTCCGAACCGGTTCCACCAGAACCGCACTGTCTCATGCGTAATGTCGATCCCGCGCTCATGCAGCAGGTCCTCGACGGTCCGCGGCGACAGCGGGTAGCGGACGTACATCATCACTGCCAGGCGGATGATCTCGGGGCTCGTCTTGAAGTAGCGGAAGATGCGGGTGCTGCTCATGCTCGGAAGGCTATCGGCTCACGCTTCGCGAACACGCCGATTTTCCTCTGACACTGCCCACGAAAAGGCCCGCAAGTTCCGCAGGTTCGCGGATCAGGCCAGATCAGAAGACAAATTGAAGGGGTGAATGGCGGAGACGATGGGATTCGAACCCATGATACCCGTTTCCAGGTATGCTCATTTAGCAAACGAGTGCCTTCAGCCGCTCGGCCACGTCTCCGTGCGAACGGTGTATGACGGCGGGCGGGTGATTTGGCAAGGGATTTGGCGAAGAGCCGATGCAGTGCTGATGCAGGCCCGGCGCAGGGCGCGCGTCGCCGCCTGGGCCGCAGGCATAGGCACATCCTCAGGCTTGCCGTGTCGGAGCCTGGTGACGGCTGCGGCTGATGGGCTCCAGGCTGCCCCCGTGCCGATTTCGCTGCATCCGCCTGGCGATGCTATTGACGGATGGTCCAAAATCGGGATCACCATAACATGCCGAACGCATCACGGTGAGCACCGAAAGCCGGTCCTGTCAGTCCGCGCGCCCTTGTCGCCGTTGCCGCTTGCCTGCGGTGCCGGCGTCGGGTGGACGGGTGGCGGGAGAGGCCAGCGCAGCGCCTGAACAAGAATGCGGAACGCAGGCAGAGCAGACGCCAGATCGCGATCTCACGCACCGGAGGAACCGTCATGACCATCACCCGCCGCCAGTTTGGCGCCCGCACCGCCGCCGCCGCAGCAGCGGTGTCCATGCCTTATGTCAGCAGCGCTGCCCGCGCGCAGGCCGTCACCACCTTGCGCCTGCATCATTTCCTTCCGCCGGTGTCGAATGCCCATGCCAAGCTGCTGGCCCCCTGGGCGCGCAAGGTCGAGGCGGACAGCCAGGGCAAGATCAAGATCGACATCTTCCCGGCCATGCAGCTTGGCGGCACGCCGGTGCAGCTTTTCGATCAGGCGCGTGACGGCGTGGCGGACATCGTCTGGACGCTGCCAGGCAACACGCCGGGCCGTTTCCCCACCACCGAGGTGTTCGAGCTGCCGTTCATTGCCTCGAAGCGCGGCATCGTCAACGCCCGCGCCGCCCAGGAATTTGCCGACATGCACCTCAAGGACGAGGTCAAGGACGTGAAGATGCTGGCCTACTGGGCCCATGATGCCGGCGTCATCCATGCCAACAAGGCTGTCCGCACCATGGATGACCTCAAGGGCCTGAAGCTGCGCAACCCGACGCGGCTCGCCGGTGAAGCCTTGAAGGCGCTCGGCGCGACCTCGGTCGGCATGCCGATCCCGCAGGTGCCGGAAAGCCTGGCCCAGCGCGTGATCGATGGTGCAGTCATCCCCTGGGAGGTCGTGCCGGCGGTCAAGGTTCAGGAACTCGTGCGCTTCCACACCGAGATTCCCGGCTCGCCCACGCTCTATACCGCCAGCTTCTTCCTCGCCATGAACAAGGCCCGCTATGACGGCATGCCGGCGGATCTCCGGGCCGTGATCGACGCCAATTCCGGGCAGGCCTTCGCCGCCATGGCCGGGCCGATGTGGGACAACGAAGCCACTGCTGTGTCGGCGATGGTGCGCGCCCGCTCCGGCAACACCATCTCCAGCATCTCCGAGGAGGAGAAGGGGCGCTGGATCAAGGCCACCGAGCCGGTGCTCGCAGCCTGGGTCGAGCAGGTCAAGGCGCGTGGCCTCGATGGCACGAAGCTGATCGCCGATGCGCGCGCGCTGGTGGCGAAGTATGAGGCGGCAAGCTGAGGCGACGTCCCAACGTCGCCTCCCATTCCATCGCTTCTCTGGTCAATGTCACCTTGCCAACGCCCTCATCCCGAGCTTGTCGAAGGATGGGGGGTCGCAAGCCGCGGTCTTTGCGGTTCATCCTTCGACAGGCTCAGGATGAGGGGCGCGGGTTTGCGCGGAAAGCCGCCGATCCGCTTGACGTCTGCTCTATGTCGAAGGTTCGACCCGCATGACCCCTCTTGAGACGGCACAGTCGGTCAATTCCCCGCTGCTCGAGCGGCTGACGGCGCGGGTGGCGGCGCTTGGCGGGGCGCTGGCGCTGGCCATTGCCGGCCTCGTGGTCGTCAGCGTGCTCGGGCGCTGGCTGTTCTCCATGCCGGTTGAAGGCGATTTCGAGTTCGTCAAGATGGCCACGGCCATCTCCGTCTTTGCCTATCTGCCCTACACGCAGGCGCGGCGGGGCAACATCATGGTCGACACCTTCACCAGTCGGCTCAGCGCCCGCACGCAGGCCCGGCTCGATGCGGGCTGGGATCTGGCCTATGCCGCCTTCATGGGGCTGTGCTGCTGGGGCCTGATCGGCGGCGCGCGCGACGCCTTCCGCACCGGGGAAACCACAATGCAGTTGCAGCTTGCCGTCTGGCCAGCGATCGCGCTGTGCTCGGCCCTGTGCCTGCTGCTGACCATCACCGCTGTGTTGACGGCGTGGCAACGCCTCACCGTACCGGACACGAGAGGCGCACCATGAGCGGAACCATGCTGGCGCTTGGCGGCTTCGCCATCATGCTCGGGCTGATCGCACTCAGGGCCCCGATCGGGCTGGCCATGCTGCTGGTCGGAGCGGTCGGTTACATGCAGCTGTCGAGCGCCAATGCCTTCCTCGCCTATATCAAGACCAACACCTATCACCAGTTCGCCAACTACACGCTCTCGGTCATTCCCCTGTTCATCCTGATGGGGGCGCTGGCCGAGCGTGCAGGCATCGCGCGGGCGCTGTTCAAGGCCGCGGAGGGGCTGTTCGGGCGCTTTCGCGGCGGCCTCGGCATGGCCGTGATCGGGGCCTGCACGGCCTTCGGCGCGATCTGCGGCTCCTCGGTCGCGACCACCGCGACCTTTGGCCGGGCCGCGCTGCCGGAACTCGACAAGTATGGCTATGACAAGGGCTTCTCCACCGGCACAATCGCGGTTGGCGGCACGCTTGGCATTCTCATCCCGCCCTCGGTCATTCTGGTCGTGTTCGCCATCACCACCGAGCAGAACATCGCCAAGCTGTTCCAGGCGGCGCTGATTCCGGGCCTGATGGCCGCGCTGTTCTATTGCCTGACCATCGCCATCGTGGTGCGCCGTCAACCGCATCTGGCCCCACTGGCCGAGCCGGTTGTCGTCGAGCGTGCGCCGCAGCCGCTCTGGCCCCGCCTCCTCGCTGGCGGGCTGGCCGCGCTGGTCGCCGTGCAATGGGCGAGGGGAGGGCTCGACAGCGGGATGGCGCTGGCCGGGCTTGGCCTTGCCGTGCTGGTCGCGCTCGTCGAGGTGGCAGTGATGCCCGCCATCCTGCTGGCGCTGGTCGTGGTTGGCGGCATTTATGGCGGCGTGTTCACGCCGACTGAAGGCGCTGCGGTCGGCGCGGTGGCGATGCTGCTGATCGGGCTTGGCCAGCGCTCGCTGAGCGTTGCCGACATCGTTGCGGCCCTGCGCCAGACCGCCGAGACATCAGGCATGATCTTCATCATCCTGCTCGGGGCGGAAGTGTTCGGCGCTTTCCTGGCCCTGTCACGTCTGCCTGCCATCGCGGCCGAAACCATCGGCGCATCCGGCCTGTCGCCCTACATGGTGCTGATCGCCATGCTGGCCTTCTACATCCTGCTGGGCGCGGTGATGGACGAACTGGCCATGATCCTGCTGACCCTGCCGGTGTTCTTCCCAGTGATCCAGGGGCTGGATTTCGGAATGCCGCCCGACGAGGTGGCGATCTGGTTCGGCATCCTCGTGCTGATCGTGGTCGGCATCGGGCTCACGGCCCCGCCCATCGGGCTCAACGTGTTCGTCATTAGCGCCATTGCCCGCACCGTGCCGATCACCGCCACCTATCGCGGTGTGCTACCGTTCATATTGGCCGATGTCATCCGGCTCGGGCTGGTCCTCGCCATGCCGGGGCTGGCGCTCTGGCTGGTGAGGTGGCTGGCGTAGGCAAGCCATGCTTTATGGCGTTGCCTACGAGTTGAGGATTCACCAATGAACAGATGGAACATTCCTAACTGGCTTGAAGAGGAAGTTATCGCGCGAGACACGAATTGCGTTTACTGTCGCAGTCCATTTGCCGAGGGGGCAGGCAAAGGGAGTCTCGCGAGTTGGGAACATATCGTCAACGATGCGAAAATAATCACAAGGGAAAATATTGTTCGTTGCTGCCGTTCTTGTAACTCCAGCAAGGGAGCGAAACCACTCATCACCTGGCTCGATTCACCCTACTGCAAGCGGCGAAACATCAGCTCCAAATCAGTCGCGGAAATTGTGAAATACGCACTGAAATCAGCAATCAAATCTTGAAGTCGGCATAATGCGTCTAGCGTAACAGGTACCGTCATTGCGGGCGCAGCGAAGCAATCCAGCCATTCTGCTCCACACTCCTCATCCTGCGCCCATCGAAGGATGAGTTCCAGTGATCGCCGAACTGGATTCCATCCTTCGACAAGCTCGGCATGAGCATGGGGTCGATGTTGAGGAACGCCATAATGGTCTGGATCGCCCGGCGCGCCTCAGCGCGCCAGGCTTTGCCGCCGCTGGCTTTCCTTGGCCATGCTGTAGATCTTCGGCACGATCACCAGCGATACGGCGATGACGATGATGGTCAGCGACAGGGGCCGGGTGAAGAACACCGTCCAGTCGCCGGCCGAGATCGTCATGGCTTGCCGGAAGTTCTGCTCGGCGAGGGGGCCGAGGATCATGCCGATGATCACCGGCGCGGTCGGGAAATCATAGCGCCGCATCAGGTAGCCGATGATGCCCACCACATAGAGCAGGATCAGGTCGATGTAGGACTGCGAGATGCCGTAGGTGCCGATCGTGGCGAACACCAGGATGCCGGCATAGAGCAGCGGGGCCGGAATCTGGAGCATCTTCACCCACAGCCCGATCAGCGGCAGGTTGAGCACCAGCAGCATGACGTTGCCAATGAACAGCGAGGCAATCAGGCCCCAGACCAGTGCCGGCTGGGTTTGCAGCAGCAGCGGACCGGGGTTGATGCCGTAGCTCTGGAAGGCGGATAGCATGATCGCGGCGGTGGCCGATGTCGGCAGCCCCAGCGTCAGCATCGGCACCAGCACGCCGGCAGCCGAGGCGTTGTTGGCCGCTTCCGGCCCCGCCACGCCTTCGATGGCGCCAGTGGTGCCGAACTCTTCCGGATACTTGGTCAGCTTCTTTTCGGTGTAATAGCTCAGAAAGGTCGGGATTTCCGCGCCGCCCGCCGGCATCGCCCCGATAGGGAAGCCGAACAGCGTGCCCCTGATCCACGGGCCGATGGAGCGCTTCCACTCCAGCTTCGTCATCAGCAGCGAGCCCTTCAGCGGCGTGATCTTGGTCTCGCTGTTCTTGTAGGTGGCCGCGTTGTAGAGGGTCTCGCCCACAGCGAACAGGCCGACCGCCACCACAATCACGTTGATGCCGTCGAACAGTTCCTGCACGCCAAAGGTGAAGCGCGCCTGCCCGGTCTGCAGGTCGATGCCGATCAGCCCCAGCCAGATGCCGAAGAACAGCGCCGTCAGCCCGCGCACCGCCGAACTGCCGAGCACGGCGGACACGGTGGTGAAGGCCAGGATCATCAGCGCAAAATACTCCGCCGGCCCGAATTTCAGCGCCCAGTCGACCACGACCGGCGCGAGGAAGGCGATGCCGAGCGTGCCGATGGTGCCGGCCACGAACGAGCCGATGGCCGCCGTGGCCAGCGCCGCCCCGGCGCGCCCGTTGCGGGCCATCTTGTTGCCTTCCATCGAGGTGACGATGGAGGAGCTCTCGCCCGGCGTGTTGAGCAGGATCGAGGTCGTCGAGCCGCCATACATTGCGCCGTAATAGATACCGGCGAACAGGATGAACGCCGCCTGCGGCTCGACCTTGAAGGTGATCGGCAGCAACAGCGCGATGGTGAGGGCAGGGCCGAGGCCCGGCAGCACGCCGATGGCCGTGCCCAGCGTGGTGCCGACAAGGCACCACAGCAGGTTCATCGGTGTCAGCGCCACGCCGAAACCGGTGATCAGCCCGTTGATTCCGTCCATCTCAGCGCCCCCGCACCGTGGCGATGAGCCACTCGATGCCGTTTTCGACCAGGCCGGCGCCGATGTTGATGTTCAATGTCTTGGCAAAGCCGAGATAGGCGACCAGCGCGAACGCGCCGCCGATGGCCGCATCGCGCAGCAGCTGCCGCGAGCCGAAGCCGCGCGTCACGCACACGAACAGCAGCACCGAGGCCAGCGTGAAGCCGAGCGGCCCGATGGTCAGCACGTTCAGCGCCAGCCCGCCGAGCACCCAGCCCAGCGCCAGCCGGTCCGGCGTGATCGCCTTCTCATCCTTTGTCTGCCAGCCGCCGCGCAGCGCGCTGACCACGAGGGCCGCGCCGAACACCAGCAGCCCGAGTCCTGCCATGATCGGCACCAGTGTCGGCCCGACCTTGGCATAGATCGGCGAGACCGGAATCACCCAGGCCTGCCAAAGCACCACGGCGGCCAGCCCGACGACGCCGAGCGCCACGAGCAGATCGCCGGTTGCGGGGGCGGCGTCAGCCGCGCCCCGCTGGTTGGAACCCCCGTCCCCTGTCATCGAACTCAGGCCAGCCCGAGGTCTTTGAGAATGCCTTCGATGCGCGTCACTTCGGCATCAAGGAAGGTCTTGTAGGCGTCGCCCGCCAGCGTGATCTGGGTCCAGTCACGCTGCTTGCAGACCTCGGCCCATTGCGGGGTGGCGGCCATCTTGCTGATCATGGCGACCATCGCGGCGCGGTCGGCATCCGACACACCGGGAGGGGCGAACACGCCGCGCCAGTTGAACAGCTCGACATCGATGCCCTGTTCCTTGAGGGTCGGCGCGTCGATGCCGTCCTGCCGCTTGTCGGCGGAGATCGCGAGAACGCGCAGCTTGCCGGCCTTCACCTGCTCGGCGAACTCGCCATAGCCCGACACGCCGGCCGCAACCTGTGCACCCAGCAGCGCGGCCATGGCCGGGCCACCGCCCGCAAACGCCACATACGACACGCGGGCTGCCGGCACGCCGGCTGCCTTGGCGATCATGCCCAGCATGATGTGGTCAGAGCCGCCGGCCGAGCCGCCGGCCACAGGCACCTTGGTTGGATCGGCCTTGAGCGCGGCGACGAAATCCTTGGCGTCCTTGAACGGCGAGGCGGTCGGCACGGCCAGCGCCAGGAACTCGCCTGTGAGGCGGGCGATCGGCACGGTCTGGGTGATCTTCAGCGGGCTCTTGTTGGCGATCAGCGAGCCGACCATGACCATGCCGGCCACCATCAGCGAATTGCCCTGGCCGCGCCAGTTGTTGAGGAACTGCGGCAGGCCGACAGCCCCGCCGGCACCGGGCACGTTGGTGATCTGTACGCCGTTGACGGCGCCGGTCGCGCGCAGCACGGCCTCGATCGAGCGGCCTGTCTGGTCCCAGCCGCCGCCGGGGGCTGCCGGAATGAACATCTTGAGCAGATCGACGGTCTGCGCCTGGGCGGCCTGCGGGCCAAGCCCTGCGGCCAGCGCGCCGGCGCCTGCCATGCCTGCAACAAAGTGACGACGTGAAATCATGGGTCTTCCTCCGGATGGCGCTCGTTGGCGCCTGATGTGTGCTTTGCCTGCCGGCGCGAGCCCCTGGGGTGCCGCGTGATCCGCCAGTTCTGGACAATGACAGGCACCCGCGTGCCCGCCTCCGCATATAACTATAAGGTGTGATCACCGCTGCGCAATTTGAATCGTCGCGGTCAGCCCACCACCTGCGTCGTCCCGGACCTGATCCGGGAGTGTCTGCCGGGCCTCGTTGCCACCTGAGTCGCGCGGCGCCCGGCCTGATCCCGGCGCAAGGCCGGGATGACATGGAGCCCATGCTGCACGCCTGTTGCGCCGGAAGCCGGCAGGGCAGCGATTCTGGACACCGCTGCCCGTCATCCAGCCCGATTCTGCGGCCCAGGCCGGCGTTTGCGGGCAAGGCTGGTTAACGAAACCTTTCCCACCCCCGTCAAAGCGTGGCGATCTTGCAACACCTGTTTTCAAACAGCCCCGATCCACCGGGTGGGCCGCTCATTCCGGTTGATCGGCGGGGAGGGGCGCGTATGTTGCGGTCATGCGAAGGAGGTCAACTCCTGAGCGCTCTTTTGGTGACACCATCTGCAAGGCTGGTTTCACCTGAAGGTCGGGAAAAGGGCTCTGACGAGAAACCCGCAAGGGGGCTGGCGGCAGAAAGAAAATCCTGATCCCGTTTTGGGTCTCGAAAATCCTATTGGAGGTTTCACCATGAAGCTCGTCAAGAGCCTTCTCCTCGGTTCCGCCGCCGGCCTGATGGCCGTCACCGGTTCCATGGCAGCCGATCTTCCGTCCCGGAAGGCCGCCCCTGTCGATTACGTTCGCGTTTGCTCCGGCGGCGCTGGCCACACCGGCTTCATCGTTCCCGGCAGCGATAACTGCCTGATGATCTCGGGCCGCGTTCGCGCTGACTACATCATCTCCGGTCGCTATTCGAAGGCTGACGATGCTTACGGCATTGTTGCTTCGTCCCGCCTGAACCTCGACTACCGTACGCAGACCTCGATCGGCACCGTCCGCGCCTATGTTCGTTTCAACATGAACAACACCAGCGGTCGTACCGGCGCCTTCTTCAACACCGCCGTCGCTCGCAACACCAACACGGGCTTCACCCCTGCTGGTCTTGACCAGGCCTACGTCCAGTTCGGCCTCGGCAACGGCTTCGTCACCGCCGGTCGCGCTCCGTCGTTCTTCGACTACTACGGCCTCGACTTCTTCTGGAACTTCCGTGGTATCTCCGGCACCCAGGGCACCGAAGCCAACCTGCTCGCCTACACCGCCAACTTCGGCGGCGGTCTCACTGCCACCCTCGGCATCGAAGACCGTGGCGTGAACGATCGTGCAGCGTTTGCAGGTCAGCTCCTTTATCAGGGCCGTGCCTATCCGGATCTGGTTGGTAACCTGCGTCTCGCCCAGGGTTGGGGCACTGCCCAGCTCGGCGTTGCAGTTCGTAACGTTGCCGTCACGAACTATGCCATCGCCCCTGCCGTCGTGCGCACTGGTTCGAAGACCGGTTTCGCCCTGCTCGGTGGCGTGACCATCAACCTGCCCGCCATCGGTCCGTCGTCCGCCTTCGTCCTCGAAGGTACCTACACCCGCGGCATGATGAACTACATCGGCCTCGGTTCCTCGGCTCGCATCGGTTACGCGAACGTCCAGGTGGCTGACTACGGTGTGAACAACGTGGGTGGCGTTGCAACCGCTGCTCGTCTCACCGAAGGCTACTCGCTGCTGGCCGCTCTCCGCGCCCAGTGGACCCCGACCCTGCGTCAGCACATCTTCGCTGGCTACACCAACGTGAGCTACGGCTCGTTTGGTAACGCACCAGCCGGCGCCGCTGTCGTTCTCCCAGCAGCAGCCTCGCTCGCACAGCGCTCGTTTGCGAAGTACGAGATCGGTACCAACTTCCAGTACACCATGGCCCCCGGCCTGAACCTCGGTGTGGAAGTCGTTTACCAGAACGTCGACCCGAAGGGTTCGTTCCGCTACGTCGCTGCCAACGGCACCGCTCGCACCACTGGTTCCCAGTCGGCTGTGGAAGGTCGCTTCCGCATCCAGCGCGACTTCTGATAACTTTCCCTTCGGGGATTGTGTCAGGGAAGGCCCGGGGAAACCCGGGCCTTCTTTTTTGCGTTGACCAGTTCCGAATACTGGCGCGTTCCACAAAATACGCCCAGAACCGTGCCAGACACTGTCATCGTGCGAGTATACTTGCCGCAAATGCCTTCGGTGCCAGTGACAGCAACCATGTTCGGCCAAGACTTTGGCGCGGCACAGGTTATTTCGCTGCTCTACACTTGACTCCCATCCGCTTTCCCAGCCCAAATGATTGATGAAGGATGAAGATCAGCCTTGCTGGTCGTCATCCGAAACCGGGGCTCGCCCTGCGCTCCCCGGCGCATTCCGGCAAGGGCCGTCCGGCGGCTCATCAGAAGAAACATGAGGGCGCGGACAATGTGTCAGCCGAAGAAGTGGTGGTGGGGGCTGTTGCCATTGGCGCTGCTCTGGATGTTCGCCATGTGGCAGAAGGCCGGCCCGGTTGCCGCCGATGTCAAGGCGCGGGCCGAGAGTGCAGGCCTCGCCGTCGCCGGCATCACGCCGGGCCTCGCTCCGCTCGCCGCCAGTGTCGCCGGCCGCGATGTCACGCTTGCCGGTGACGTCCGCACGCCCGACCTGCAACCCGGCACCTTGCGCGCCGTCGATGCCGAGTTCGGCATCCGCCGCGTGGACAGCGCCCTCAAGCTGGCTCAGGGCCAGCGCCCTTATACTTGGGCAGCCCAGCGCGACGGCAACCGCGTCACACTGACCGGCTTCGTGCCTGACAACACGGCCAAGGCAGCCAATGCCGCCGCTGCCGCCCGCGCCTTCCCCAATGCCGAGGTCGATGACCAGCAGCGCATCGCCTTTGGCGCGCCGGCCGGTTTTGCCGCCGCCGCCGCCGCGGGCCTCGCCGAGCTTGGCAGTCTCACCAGCGGCAAGGCCTCGATCAACGACGGCAACTTCTGCTTCGAGGGCGCCACCGCCACATCCGATGGCTATCTTGCGCTGCTGCCCCGCCTCGCCAACCCGCCGCAAGGCTTCACGCGGGCGGCTTGCGCGGTCACACCGCCGACCGTGACACCCTATCTCTGGTCTGCTGCCAAGGCCGCTTCCGGCGCCATCACCCTGTCCGGCTTCTATCCGTCGGATGCCGTGCGCGCCGAGATCAACACCGCCGTGCGCGCCGCAGCGCCCGGTGCCGCCGTCACAGACACCATGAAGCCCGCGCTGGGCGCACCGGCCAGCCTGTTGGGCATGGTCACCGCTGGCATGGGCCAGCTTTCGCGCATGGTGGAAGGCACGGCCTCGATCTCCAGCACGATCTTCAATGTCGTCGGTCGCGGCCCCGCCAGCTTCGAGGCGTGCGATGCGCTGCGCCGCAGCGTGGCTGGCCAGCTGGCGCAGGGCTTCTCGCTCGGCAATGCCGCGATCGAGTGCCCGGCACCACCGCCACCACCTCCGCCGCCACCGGCGCCGGTCGTTGCAGCACCGCCTCCTCCTCCGCCTCCTCCGCCTCCGCCGCCCCCCGTGGCGCTGAGCTGGTCGGCTGTGAAGAACCCGACCGGCATCGTGCTCTCGGGCATGGCCCCGTCTGCTGCGGCCAAGGCTGCTGTGGCCGCCGCCGCCGTGATCGCCACGACCGGCACCGTCACCGACAATCTGGTCGTGCAGGGCAACATCGCCAGCCCGCCGGATTATGCGGCCGCCACAAACTTCGCGCTCGGCCAGTTGGCCGCGCTGAGCACCGGGCAGGCGTCGTTCAATGGCCCGGCTCTGGTCATCACCGGCAATGCGCCGAATGCGGCCATCAAGACTGGCGTGGATGCCGTGCTCGGCGCAGCGCTGCCGGCAGGCCTGCGTCTGGCCCGCGCCGATGTCGTGGCACCTCCTCCGCCTCCGCCGCCAGCGCCCCCCGCACCGGCACCGGTCGTGGCCGCTCCGCCTCCGCCGCAGCCCGTGCCGCTGGTCTGGGCCGCTGCGAAAGACAACAGCGGCATCACCCTGACCGGGCTGGTTCCGTCCGATCAGGTCCGCAGCGCCATCGTGTCTGCGGCCCGCGCAGCCACCACAGGTGCCGTTGTCGACAACATGCGCCTTCAGGCGGTGGTCGCCACGCCGCCGGATCAGGCAGCTTCCGCCACCTTCGCGCTCCAGCAGCTTGGCCGGCTCTCAGCCGGGCAGGCTGCGCTCGCCGGGCCGGCGCTGACCGTCACCGGCATTGCCGGCACGCCGGACGCCAAGCGTGTGGTCGATCAGGCCATGTCCGGCACCTTGCCGGGCGCTGCGCGTTTGGCTCAGGCCGGCGTCGTGGTCCGGCCCTATGCCATGGAGGCGCAGGCGGACAAGTCCGGCATCGCGCTCACCGGCTATGTGCCGGATCAGGCGACGCGCACCGAACTGGTCAGTGCTGCCGAAGCTGCCGGGTTCCGCGCCAAGATCCGGGATGAACTCCAGATCGTCGGTGGCGCACCCGCCAACTTCGGCGGGGCGGCGCGTGTCGCACTGTCGAACCTGCTGAGGCTCGATCTCGGCACCGTCCGTGTCGATGACCAGATGATCTCGCTTCAGGGCATGACCTGCCGCGATGTCATCAAGCAGGAGGTCGAGACCGGATCGCGCGCCGGTCTGCCGGCCGGCTTCGCCGGCCAGGGGCAGGTCAGCATCCGCCAGACTGGCTGCACCAACTGCCAGCTTGAACTTGACAACGCCACCAAGGGCAGGGCCATCCTGTTCCAGCAGAGCCGGGATGAACTTGCCGCCGATGCCAGCACAACGGCGGTCGTCGAAGAGGTCGCCCGCGTGCTGCAAGCCTGCCCGACAGCACGGATCGCGGTCGAGGGGCACACCAACCTCGATGGCGAGCGCCGTGGCTATCCGAACAAGGCCTTGTCCGAGAAGCGGGCGCAGTCCGTGATCGGTGCCCTTGTGGCGCGCGGCGTTGCTGCAAACCGCTTCATGCCGGTCGGTTTCGGCGCGGACAAGCCGTTGATCCCGCACGGGACAGCGGCCGCCCGCGAGCAGAACCGCCGCGTGCAGTTCACCATCGTCAATCCGTGAGCGAGGGGGCAAGATCATGTATTATCTGATCTCCCAATTTGGCTGGTATCTTCTGGCCGCATTGATCATCGGCCTCATCACGGGCTGGCTGACCTGCCGCGATGAAAAGCGGCAATGGGGCTGGCTGCCGCTCGGCCTGCTGGTGGCGCTCATTGCGCTGCTGCTGACCTGGTTCCGCGTCATCAACGGCGTCGCGGCGCTGTGGATCGAGACGGGCCTTCTGATGTTCGCACTGTTCCTGGCGGGCTGCTGCATCGGCTGCCTGTTCAGGCAAGCCTTTGGCGGCCCAGAGCCGACCGGCGGCGTGCGTGAATGGCACAGGAACCTCGGTGATGCCGGTCCCGGTATCGGCGCGGGCCTGATGGCCGGCGGCGTGCGCGAGTGGCACAGGGATCTGACAGGCGCAGCACCCTCCGCCCCAACTGCTGCACCGACGGCCGCGACCCCCGCTGCCGCGGCTCCACTGATGGCAGCCGCTCCCGCTGTCATGCCCAAGGTCGAGGGCGAGGATCTGATTGCCGGCAAGCGTCCGCTGGGGCTGGCGTCCCCGCGTGGCGGCAAGGCTGACGATCTCAAGCTGATCCGTGGCATCGGGCGGCAGAACGAAGGCCGCCTGCATGGCCTCGGCATCTGGCATTTCGACCAGATCGCCGCATGGACGCGTGACAACGCACTGTGGGCCGGCTCCTATCTGGCGTTCCCGGGGCGCATCGAGCGCGAGGAGTGGGTGGCCCAGGCCGCCGAACTCGCAGCCGGCAAGGAAACGGCCTTCGCGGCGCGCGTCAAGCGCGGCGAGGTATCGACCTCCAACGATGATGGCACCCTGGGGCAGGGCAATATCGAGAAGCTCGACAAGCCCAAGGGCGGCAAGACCTCCTGACCGACGGTCGCTCCGGTCTTCAGACCCAACGCGAAACGCAACAAATGATAAGGCCCGGATCACGCATCCGGGCCTTTTTCCGTGAAGGATGACCGGCACGGAGCAGGTGCGGCAAAGCGGATACCGCGTTTCGCCGAAAGCGGCATGATCTAGTGGCGTGCGTCGTCTGCCCGGGCGCACAGCCGGGCGATGCGGCCAAGGATGTCCTTGCCGGCAAGGATCGGCGCATGCCCTTGCCCCGCCACGGTGAAGCCCTCGCAGGCCGGGTGGCGCGCCACCATGGCATTGACCGTCGCATCGGAGAGCAGGTCCGAGAAGGCGCCGCGCAGCACCAGCATCGGCGCATGCTTCAAGCCGTCGAAGAACGGCCACAGCACGGGCAAGGGCGCTTCGAGATCAAGCTGCTCCAGCGTTTTCATCAGGGCCGTGTCGTAGTCTGGCACGAGCCGGCCATCGGCTTCCTTCCAGGTGCGGCGGGCATAGCCGTCCCACTCCGCCGCATTCAGGATGGGGAACTGCGCGCCAAAGACCTGCCTTAGGATGTCGCTGGCTTCGGCCCATGTGCGTGGGGCGGGTAGTTTGCCCACATAGCCCCTGATGCGGATCAGCCCCTGCGCGTCCAGCACCGGGCCGATATCGTTCAGCACCACGCCCTTGATCGCGCCGGGCCGGACCGGTGCCATGGACATGGTGATCAGCCCGCCGCGCGAGGTGCCGACAAAGACCGCCTCGTGGATGCCGGTGGCGGCCAGCACCTGCAACACGTCGTCGAGCTCGATCTTGAGGTCGTAGTTGCTCCACGTCCTGTCGTATTCCGAGCGCCCGCGCCCGCGATAGTCGAGCGCGATGACGCGGCGCGGACGCCGGGCATCGTTGCTGAGCGCCAGTGCCAATTCGTGGAAATCCGCCGAGGTGCGCGCCAGTCCGGGCAGGCAGACCACGGGCAGGGCAGGGTGCGACGCCTCGCCATAATCCCGCACATGCAGTTTCAGCCCGTCGCGCGCGCTGATGAACAGGCTGCGATACTCCGCAAGGTCGGTCATGATGGCATGGTCCAGGATGCGTAGGGGAGGGCCGATGCACCGATGGGTGCGGGTGTCGAGCATAGTGCGCTTTGGCGGGTTATTCCACCATCTGGCCGTTTGCCGCCAGCGTCATGCTGTGGGCGGTGTCCGCCTCGCCGGCAAAGCGCAGCGTGCGCAGCCCACGCTTCAGGTCAAGCCCGATCAGCAGCCGATGGTGATCGCCGAGTCTGGTGCGGTAGACCTGAAGGTTCTCCATCACCCGCTGCACGTAGTTGCGGGTTTCGCTGAACGGAATGCGTTCCACCCAGTCCACGGGGTCGACACCGAGGCTGCGCGGGTCGCCATAGGCCTCGATCCAGTCGCGTACATTGCCCGAGCCGGCATTGTAGGCGGCGAAGGCGAGCACATACGAACCGCGCCAGTCACGCAGCAGATCGCCCAGATGGGCCGAGCCAAGCCGGGCATTGTAGGCGGGATCGGAGGTCAGCCGCCCCGCGTCAAAGCCAAGGCCGACACGCCGCGCCGTCTCGCGGGCGGTGGGCAGCATCATCTGCATCAGTCCGCGGGCACCGGCATGCGAGATGGCCGCCGGATCGAACGCGCTTTCCTGCCGCGCGATGGCGAAGACCATGGCGCGTTCCACCGGCAGTCCGATCGGCGCGAAAGCGGGCATGCCATCGACCGGATAGGCCGTCAGGTCGAGCGGCAAGCCGCGCTGCACGGCGCTCTTGCCGATGCTGACCAGAAGCCGCGCATCACCCACGCGGGCAGCCGTTGCTGCCAGCCACGCAAGTGCAGCAGGCTCGTCGAGCACGCGCGCCATCTCGGTGATGAGGCCGCGTGCCAGCGGATGCTGACCGGCAGCTTCAAGGGCCTCGATCACCGCCAGCGCCGGATGCGGCGGGCTCAGGTCCGATGCCGGAGCGGCAGCGGGGCTGCGCAGCGGTACATCGTTGCGTCCCAGCCGTGCGCGAGCGATCTGGCCATAATAGGCAATCGGGTGCTCTGCTGCCGCCTCGAAATGCCGCCGGGCCAAGGCCGCATCGCCCTTCGCCTCGGCGGCACGGCCTTGCCAGAAGGCGGCGCGGGCGCGCGAGATCGGCGTCTCCGCATGGGCAGCGGCCAGATCGAAATGCGGCATCGCCCGGGCCGGATCATGGAGAAACCGCAAGGCGATCCAGCCGGCATGCCACTCGGCCTCGATGATCGATTGGGGCTTTTCGGCAGCGTGGCGCGCGGCCACCTGATAGGCCTCGACGCTGAGCCCCTTGTCGAGCAGTTGCCGTGCAATCAGCCGGCGCTCCACCCACCATTCGTCGCCATCGACGAGTTCGGCGGCGTCGCGCGGCACGGCGGCGATCAGCCGGGCCGAGACCTCGGCTTCCTGCTTGCGGCGATGGTGCTGCGCCTGCGCGAACAGGAAGGAGCTGTCCTTGTGCAAGGCCGCCGGCACCTTGGTGAGGGCCTGCGTTGCGCCGCCAGCCTTGCGGGACACGGCCAACCGCGCCTCAGCCAACAGCACATGGTCTGGCCCGGCCCGCTGTGCATTGCGCAGGGCGGCCTCGCGGTTGTCGCGGAACAGATACATTTCCATGCGGTTGCGATGATCCCGCATGGTCAGGACCGGGCCAAAGGCGCTCAGGATCAGCGCCTCCACCTCCCGCCCCAGATGGTCATCGCGCCAGATCCGGCGCACAAGGCCATCGGCGCGCTCATGCTCTCCGGTCTGCTTCAGCGCCAAGGCCAGCGCGGCCCGGCCGGCTGGGGCCACGGGTTCACGCGCTGCGAAGAAGTCCAGCACACGCGTTGCGGGCAGCTTTTGCGAGAGCATGGCCTCCTCCGCGCGCTTTTGCAGCGGCGCCGAGCCAGTCCAGTCCGGGTTCTGCTCAAGGAAGCGCTCGATCCTGGCGTGGCGGACGGATGGATGGCCGCTGCGCACGATACTCCATTCGCCGGCGAGCCTGATCGTCGCATGCTCGATCCCGGCCAACACCCCATCGGCTTCAGTGATCTGGC